>NZ_LR607212.1:0-30561 GCF_902162175.1 Bartonella saheliensis | reverse complement strand
GGGTGGGGCTTTCGCTTCGAGGAAGTGGGGGGGCGTTTAGGGCGTCAAAAGGGGTGCATGCAAAAAAGGGAGATGCTCAAAAAGCGGGACGTATTGTGTATCAGGATGAATAGAGCGCTTTTGAGATAAGCGTTTTTTCTTCAATGGTTCTGGAATAATGAAACTTGGCATCATCAAATTGGCATCATCAAAAATGTGGAGCTCAATTGTTGCTAAAGTATAAAAATTTATCATGACAACGGTTCAGAAAATTTCTCAAAAAATAGAGCAGAAAACGGCTCAAGTGGCTCTTATTCCAAAGCTTATTCCTGTCTTTACCGGAAAAGCAGATGTCCGGGCTGCTTGGGGCGGACGGGGCTCTGGAAAAACACGCTCTTTTGCTTTGATGACAGCGGTGGTGGGATATCGCCATGGAATGGCAGGTGAACGCGGGATTATCCTTTGTGCGCGCCAGTTTCAAAATTCTCTCAATGAGAGCTCTTTGGAAGAAATTAAACGCGCAATTGAAGCTTATCCTTTTCTGCAAGATTATTATGAAATCGGCGATAAATATATTAAATCAAAAGATGGACGTATTTCTTATGTGTTTGCGGGGCTTGATCGAAATATCGCGAGTATTAAGTCTATGGGGCGGGTGTTCCTTTGCTGGGTTGATGAGGCGGAGCCAGTCACTGAAACCGCTTGGCAAACCCTTATCCCAACTTTGCGCGAAGAGGGAGACGATTGGAATGCAGAATTATGGGTCACTTGGAACCCATATCATGAAAATGCCCCCGTGGAAAAACGTTTTCGAAATGTCGATAATCCCAATATCAAAGGCGCAGAAATTAATTGGCGCGATAATCCGCAATTTCCCGAAAAGCTCAATCGAGATCGATTGGATGATTTACAGCAAAGACCAGAGCAGTATAATCATATTTGGGAAGGTGAATATCTCCAAGCTGTGCAAGGGGCTTATTATCAAAGATGTCTTTTGGAAGCCGAAATGGAAGGGCGGATTACTAACGTTCCACGGGATCCTTTGATGCAGGTGAAAATCTTTTGGGATATCGGGGGAACCGGTGCAAAAGCCGATGCAACTGCCTTGTGGGTCGCGCAATTTGTAGGGCGTGAAATTCGTGTGCTCGATTATTATGAAGCTCAAGGTCAACCGCTCTCAGAACATGTGGGATGGGTTTTTCAAAGGGGATATGAAAAGGCGTTGATGGTCTTGCCCCATGATGGCGCAACAAAAGATCGTGTCTATAATGTCAGTTTTGAAAGCGCCCTCCAACAAGCTGGTTTTCAAACCAAAATCATTCCTAATCAGGGAACAGGCGCGGTCAAAATGCGTATCGAAGCCGTAAGGCGTTTGTTTCCTGCTCTATGGTTTAATCGTGACACAACAGTTGCGGGGAGAAAAGCACTCGCTTGGTATCATGAAAAGCGTGATGAACAGCGCAATATTGGTCTTGGCGCTGAACATGATTGGGCAAGCCATGGCGCTGATGCCTTTGGACTCATGTGTGTGGCTTATGAACAGCCCCATGCCAGACCACGAAAAAAAACGTATCACTCTTCTCTCCATTCTCAAACTTCATGGATGGCTTTTTAATGAATATGTCTACAGATTTTTCTTTTTCTTCTTTCGATCAAATCGAAACACTTGAACAGCAAGCACTTTTTAAAAAACTTGTGCGGTGGTATCAGGATGATATTGCGCATGTCGAAAAATGGCGAAAAAATGCCCAAGAAGACTACGATTTTTATAATGGGCGGCAATGGAATGAGCAAGACTTGGCTGTTTTGCACGAACAAAATAGACCGGTGATGACTTTTAACCGTATTGCCCCGCTGATTAATGCTGTTATTGGGGCTGAGCGCAATAATAAACGACAAGTGCAATTTATTCCACGACAAGAAGGTGCAGCCTTTGCTAACCAAATCTTGACAGGGGCGGCTGAATGGTTTCGCGATGAAGCTGATGGGGAATATGAAGATTCCGATGCTTTTCAAGATGCTATCATTTGCGGTATGGGGTGGACAGATACCCGCCTTGATTATGAAGAAGATCCACAAGGAAAACCCGTCATTTCGCGGCTTGACCCTATGAAAATGGTCTGGGATGCGAGTGCTGTTAAGCCTAATCTTATTGATGCACAACGTTTATGGTATATTGATGAAAAACCTCTGGCTGTTGCTCAACAAATGTTTCCCCATGTGCATTGGAGTGATCTTCATGCCGATTGGGTGAAACATCAAGGGTTTTTACACTCAACGAGCAATGGAATAATGAAAAGCTATCAGGGAGAAGAAGCCTATCTGGAAGAGGGAACAAGCACTCAACAGCCTAAAATGGTGACATTGGTTGAATGTCGCTGGTTTGAACGTGAGGTGGTCTATAAAGTACTCGAGCCACAAAGTGGACAGTTTATCGACTATTTGGAGCAGGACTTTCAAAATTTAAAGAAAGAATTTCCCGATCTTCAAGCAACAAGGTTGACCAGAAAAATTGTCAAACGGGCATTCTTGGGCAGAAAATTGCTCGAAGCCCCTGATAAGCCTTTGGTTCCAGCAGGTCAATTGGGATGGGAATGTATTACCGGTACTTTTGATAAATTAAGCCGGCACTTTTATGGTCTTGTGCGCCCTACAAAAGATCCGCAACGCTGGGCAAATAAATATTTTAGTCAAGTGATGCATTTGCTCAATAGCCAATCAAAAGGCGGGATTATGGCTGAACGTGATGCTTTTGATGATGATCGACAAGCTCTTGAGAGTTGGGCGAGAGCCGATAGTATTACTTGGTTGAAAAGTGGGGCTGTTGCTGGGGGCAGAATCCAGCCTAAACCGGTGGCGCAATTCCCCCAAGGGTTTTTCCAATTGTTTAATGAAGCAAAGAGCGCTCTCGAACAGGTGACGGGCTTGTCTTCTGAATTTATTGGAACAAGAGCGGTTAATCAGCCTGGTATTCTGGAACAACAACGCCGTCAATCCTCCCTTAATCTTTTGGCTTCCTTTTTTGATGCTTTGCGTCGATATCGGCAACGACAGGGAAAAATTATCCTCTATCTTATTCAAAATTATCTCTCCGATGGGCGGTTGGTGCGTATTGCTGGGGATGAAAATGCGCGGTATGTTCCCTTAACACGCGAAATGGTGACCAGTTTGGAATATGATATTGTGGTCGATGATGCACCAACAAGTCTTAATGAAAAAGAGCGGACTTTTGCTCTCATCATGCAATTGCTACCTTTGATGCAAAATTTTGCAACACCAGAGATTATGCTCGATCTCTTACGCTATTCGCCTTTACCAGCTTCACTGATTCATAAAATTGCCATAAAGGCGCAAAATGCTTTGCAAGAAGAGCAAAATGCTTCTGCGCAAATAGGGCAGAATGTGGGAGTAGAGCAGATCATGCAGATGTTGCAAAGAGCAAATGCCCAACAATAGGACATTTTATAATGGCGCTTTATAATGCGCAATGTTGGAATAGATTTGATCAAGTGAAGTGATCAAGTGAAGGATGTCTATAAATTTCCCTCTTTAGTGTTGCTGATACCGTGCAATGGCGCTTCTCTTTATCTTTGGGAAGCGTTGTTTTGTGGGGATCAGGGCGGGTTTGGGAAAATGTTCGATAGAGCCTCGTTGTTCATGGTGGGGAGCAGGGTGGGAGGTATTTGGCCGTCTTAGGTTGAGGGGCAAGATGTCGATAGGTTGGAGCCCAAGTGGTTAGAGAGCCTTGAGGGGGGGCAAGGTTTGCAGGAAGCGTGGCTCGCAGGCTGTTTTATCGGAAAAATTTCATTGTATTGTTTTTAGAAAAAAGAAAAGGCTAATGTCATGGATCAAGAACACTTAACGCCGGCAGAACAAAACCATTTGAAACAGGATTTTCTTGCTTCACCACAAGTGGGAGAAGAGGGTGAAAATGGAAGAGAAGAAAAAACTTTGAAAGAAAATTTTCAAGGACAAAGGCTCCAGCAGCAGGACTCTTCTCAAGAAGGTGGAAAAGAGGTGTGGGGGGAAGAAAATACACCACCCGATCCGCAAAAGGACTTTATGGGCTATATGCAATGGTTGGGAAAAACATTGCAAAAACAAGGGCTGTTACAGGAAAAACAACAACCTTCCTCTGTTTCCGAAGCAGAACAATTGCAGGCGTTTTATCAGCAGTCTGTGGCAAGTGTTAAACAAAAGCACCATGATTTTGATCAAGCGGCCGATTTTATTTATGAAACGCGCGCAAAACAGTTGGCAGCTTTTGCTTCGCTCTATCCTGAGATGGCAGATCCCCAAAATATTGATGCAAGGATTGGTGATGAATTGAAGCAGATCTTGCGCGATTGTGCGCAAAAAAATCAAAATCCAGCTGAAGTGATTTACGCAATTGCACAAAAATTTGGCTATAGCAATGTTCAGAATACCATGGGGGAAAATTTGCAGGAAAGACATAATTCTGCACGGACTCTTGCTGCTTATAACGGCTTGACACCCAATGGGTCGATTTCTTTGGATATGCTGGATAAAATGTCAGAAGCAGAATTTAGCACTTGGGTTGCTGATCCTAAAAATAAAGCTGCTTTTAATCGTTTAATGGGGGGAAGAGAATTTTAATCACAAGAATAGTGTTTACGCGAAAATGTGAGGAAGCTTTTGGTGTAACAGGGATGTTATGGGGGATTTTCTTTTGTGGGAGCCCCATGAGAGGGGTTCTGGCGCGTGAAATGCGGGGGGGGGTGTTTTTTAGCTGGAAACGTGTGTGGGGTATGAGGCTGGGAATGTGGGGGCTATTTTTTTCTGAATACGTGAGAGGCTTTTTTTCGCGCATGAAATGTTGGGGGATACGCGTGGGCTTGAGGCGCGCGGGAGGGAACGTTTTCAAAGGACAGACGCGGGTAAGGAGTACTCTTAATCAGGGGGAGGCGAGAGGCTAGCAGAAACAAAACACACAAGAACAACTTAAGCCACCATTTGAAATGAAATGTGGTGTTTTGAGCGCCCGGCGTTTTGCTGGGTTTTTTTATGTCAATAAACTTTTAGAGGACAAAATGACTGTAACTTATATCGGACTCAATGACCCAATGGCAGTGCGCACATGGTCTAAACTCTTAAATCAAGAAGTCTCAAAAGCAATCCCAATTGCACCGTTAATTGGGGATGATTCAAACAGTATCGTGCAGTTAAAGGATGAAACCACAAAAGCAAGTGGCGATTCCATTAGCTTTAATTTGCGTGTGCAGTTGCTAGGTGATGGGGTGAGTGAAGGGCAAACATTGGAAGGCAATGAAGAAGCTCTACAGTTTCTCAATGATCGCTTGGCGATTAATGAACTCGTTCATGCGGTGCGGGTCAAAAATGAAGGCACCATTGATCAGCAACGCATTCTCCACGATTTGCGCACAGAAGCAAAAAATGGTTTGGTTGATTGGTATGCAGATCGTTTGAGTATGATGTTCTTCATTCAAGTGTGCGGATATACCGCAAAATCCATTAATTTTGAAGGACGATCTATTACACTTAAACCTGTTCATTATGGTTTTAATACCCCAACGGCACCAACCAATAAACGCGTGGTGCGTCCGAATGATAAAACAAAAGATGAAGATTTAAAAGAAAACGATGTGTTTAATCTTAAACTAATAGATAAAGCGGTTGAACGCGCTAAATTAGCTAATCCTAAAATTCGTCCTGTACGGATTGATGGGGAAAATGTCTATGTGCTTTATCTTCATCCAACCCAAGTAACGCAATTGCGAACCAATACCGATGCGGGGCAATGGCTCGACATTACCAAGGCAATCTATAGTGGAAGCCGTATTAAAAATCCACTCTATGATGGATCTTTGGGCATGTATAATGGCGTTGTTTTACGCGAAGCTGAGCATGTTACCGAAGGGGTTGAGTCTGGAACAGCAAATAAAGCTGTCCCTAATGTGCGTCGTGCGGTGTTGCTTGGAGCGCAAAGTGCTGTGATCGCTTTTGGAAAAGATCGAGGTGCTACACGCTATAAATTGGTGGAAGAACTCTTCGACTATGAAAGAGAATTTGGGGTCGCAGCAAAAACCATTATCGGTATGAAAAAAACCTGCTTTACCTTGCCTGGAAGTGCGCAAGGGGCTCAAGATTTTGGAACAATCGTCATCCCAACTTATGGAGCACCTGCTTAAAGCAAATGTTTGCTTCTTTCCCCCAACAAGAGAATTCTGTTGGGGGAAAAAATCTAAAATACTTCCAAAAAAGGACAGGCTTATGACCACTCTACCCGATGATCCTAACAATCGCGATTTTACCCATTTAGATTGCTCGCAAACTTTTGCTTCTATGGTCGCGCTTATTCAAGATGAAATTGACGATACAACAGCGGAATATTCACAGCAAATTCAAGATTCAATTGTTACAGCTTTGCGTTTGTGTGAACGCGAACTCTTTTTCTTTAATGAAAGAAGAAAAAGCACGTTTAACACACAAAGTGGAAAAACATGGTATGGAAAAGAAGAAGGGGTTGTTATTGAATCAGAAAAAAGCTTGGCTGAGGTCTTTTTAGCAACAAAGAATACAACACCAACAAAGTTATTCTTTAGGCCCTTGGAATCTCTCCATCAACAATATGGGATGCATCCTGAGTTGGGAACGCCATTCTTTTATACGTGTCTTGAGCAAAAAATAGGACTTTTTCCAACACCAGAAAATGTCGAAACCGTACAGCTTTTTTATACGCCTCTTCATTTAGCCGATGAACAGCTTAAAGAGGACAATAATCCTTGGTTGATTTATGCTTTTGATCTCATTAAAGCCCGAGCAAAATATGAACTTTATAAAAATATCCTTAAAGATCCTGAATATGCTGCCGTTTCTTTTAGAGATTTTCAAGAACAGCTTCAAGCTTTACGCATTGAAACATCACGCAGAAAAGGTTCTTCAAAGATTAAGCCAATGTGTTTTTAAAAAACATCTTTCCAATTTTTATGCTTAAGATTGCTCTTGAGAACGAGAGCCGTGCTTATGTTTTAAGAGTCGCTTTGGGGCTTTAATGGGGCTTTCATGCGTGTTAGATTCTGGATTGGGCGTTGAAGTCTAGATTGGCTTTGAGGGTTGAAGTTAAGCCGCTGTTGGGGAGTGTGGGTGTGAATATTTTGGGAGTTAAATCAACTGTAGGTTGTCTTTCGTGGTTTTTTTGCTCTTGTTTTAAGGGATCTTGTGGTTTTAACCCCATCAACCTTGGTCTCTCTTGAAGGGTATTGATCTCTTGGTATTGGGGTTCTTCAAAGATTTTATGAAGGTTTTTTCTCAATACTGAGGAGGTGCTGGTATTACGGGGGCTGATATTGTCGGTTGATGTTGGGGTGGCTGGTGTTGAGGCGGTTGGTATTGGAAAGTGCTGGCGGGTGATTTTGGTTGAGCGTTGGTGGGAGAAGTGGGCTTGCCATGATGGGGGGATCATTTTTCTTGAGGGTTTAGCAACTTATAGTTGTGTCTTTATGTAATTTTATGTCTTTAGAGCTTTATTCTAGGGGCTTTTTTTGGTTTCAATGAGCAAGCCTTGGTGTTTTGGCACTGGGTGCTTGAAACATTTTAGGGGGGCTTGATGGCTTTTTTCCCAATCGCTGATTATCGACCCGATGTGGCAGATATCAATGGAATTTTTACTGATGAACTTGTCAATGTGCTCCCGGCGGATGGCTCTTATATCCCTATGCCAAATTTTGAGCCTTTGTCAGAACCATGTCCAGAGCCCATTTTAGGCGCTCTTGCGGTTAAAACAAAAAATGGCGTTTCTATTCTTGTCGGGACAAGAGAAAAAATCTTCTTGCTTGATAATACAACAATGAAGTGGAAAGATATTAGCCAAAAAGGAAAGGCTTATATGGCAAATATTGATGCGCCGTGGTCTTTTGCTTTGTTTGGTGATTTTATTATTGCAGTGAATGCTAATGATAAACCACAAGTGATCGATATTATTCATGATAAAACATTTAGAGATTTAGGGGGAAATCCACCACAAGCAGGGATTGTTCGCGTCTGGGGAGATTTTGTTTGTTTGATGAAATTAACCGAGCATCCAAGACGGGTGCATTGGTCGGGACTTAATGATGCAGAATTTTGGACCGTGGGGAAAAAAAGCTGCGATTATCAAGATTTTCCTGATGGCGGTTTTGTGCAAGGGGCAACGGAGACAACAAATCCCATTATCTTTATGCGCTCCGCAATCTATTCCGGTTCTTTTATTCCAGGCTCTAAGATTATTTTTAGTTTCCAAAAAATTCACGATAAAAGAGGCGCTAAAAATGCTGAATCAATTGTTTGTCGCGGTGATTTGGCTTTCTTTGCCGATGAGGGCGGTTTTTATCAAATAGCAAATGACGGACAGATTATCCCTATTGGTTTTGAAAAAGTTGATCGCACCATGACCGCAAAATCAAGACAGAGTAATTTGTATACTATGTCGGCGGCGATCGATGGCGTGTATAATCGTGTTTATTGGATGGTCGATAGTGATGAAAACCTTCATAAACGGATTTTGCTCATTTATGATTGGGGGTTGCAAAAATGGACAAAAGCTCTGGCGGATATCAAAATGATCCTCCCCATTTTCTTGACTGGAACAACGCTAGAAGGTCTTGATTTTGTGGCTAAGAATATTGATGATTTGTCCTTTTCTCTTGATAGTAAAGCTTGGAAAAATGAATCACCTATTCTGGGAGCATTTGATCAACAGGGTAGACTAGGGTCATTTTCTGGGGCTCCTATGGCTTGTGTGGTTACTTCACAAGAAATGGGGCAGACAAATGGCATGATAACACGGGTGAAAAATATTATGCCTCAAGTCAATAGTGGAAAGTTTTATTTGTCTGTGGGAATGCGTTTTCGACAATCTCTTGAAGAAGAAACCGTTTGGTTGCCAGAAAAACAGCCTTCTCATAATACGGGTCAAATTCATTGTCGCGCAAGGGCACGATTTTATCGCTTTAAATTGCGTATTCCGGAAGGAATGAATTGGACCCATGTTACCGGATTTGATGTGGAATTGATGCCAGCCGGCATGCGATAGCATGCTTCTATAATAAAAAAGTATGCGATAGGCATGCCCCTATAATAAAAAATGCGTGCGATAGCTTAAGCCTCTATCATTAAAAGATATAGGCGATAGCCAAGCTATGATCATCAAAGGATAGAGGGGGATGTCCTTATCATCAAAGAAGTAAGGTGGGGCTGATGTTTCTTTCTGATCGAAAAAAGTTTGCACCATGACTTTTGATACAAAAGTAGCTCTCTTAAATCTTATGACACAAGGGATGGTGGAGACTTCCTTTTGAAAGCTGTGCGGTAAATAGGAGTGCGTGGGGGGCGGCGCAAGGGGGATGTTCGGTGTGCGTAAAAAAATTAAGAAAGCTAAAATCATCATGCAAGAGCATCAAGATGTCTATTCTGCTCACCTAACACAGCACTGGTCATGGGAAAAAATAGCGCCCTATCAAGAGGGACTTAATGCGGCATTGAAAAAATATGCTCAGCGCTTTCCAGATGATGTTTGTCTGGAAAAAATTGCTGAAGAAATTGCGACAGGACAAGCTCAATTGTGGCTGGTCTTAAAAAATAAAACCCAATTTAGTGCTTTTGCAATCACCAAAGTTGAAAGTACCCATACGGGGAAAAAATGCGTCATTCTCTCAGATTTGGCTGGAGAGGGAGGACTGAAATTGGTCAAATTGATTGATGAAGTCGAAAAATGGGCGCGAATAATCAAGGCTGAAGAAATACACATGTTTGGAAGAATTGGATGGGCGAAAAGGCTCGCTCATCACGGATATTCTCGTAATCTTATTCAATATAGAAAGGTTCTGGGTCCATGAGTAGAAAAAAAACACCTCAAGTGCAAACGACAACACAAACAAATGCACCTCCCGCTTGGGCAGCGGATATTCTTAAACAAGCGAGTAGCGACGCACAGGGGCTTTATAAGAAGGGTATTGGTGGAAATGTTTATCAAGGAGAGCGTGTTGCGGGTCTTAGCGATATGACACAAAATGCGCTAACCGGTCTACAACAAGCTGCAGGGCTTTATAACAATCCTACACTCACACAGTGGTTAAATGCGCCAACCAATAGCGCCACAAATCTTGCCGGTATGGCGAAGGGAAATTGGATTGGAAATAATAGTAAATTTAATATGGCATTACAAAATGCCCTCAATAAAACTTCTGACGCCATTAACCAATCGATGTCTGGGGCGGGGCGTTATGGCTCTGGAGCCCATACCGGTGTGCTCGCCGATGAACTAGGCGCCTTGGCTACAAATGCGGCTGCTCAGCAGTATAATCAAGATATTAACAATATGATGAATGCAAACCAGATGATTGATCGTTCTCAGCATGATCAAGTGAATGCGGCAAACGCTTATTATCAAGGGCAGAGTAATGTGCAAGGAAATGCTCTCAAAGGGGGGATGATTCAAGATCTCAACCGTCAAAATATCTTAGATGCAGAGCGTCAAAAATGGTCAGAAAAAGACAATCAAGATTGGAACCGATTGGAACGCTTGTTACAGATCGGAACGCAGGCGGCTGGAAATTACGGAACAACTTCCGGAAAATCGACAACAATCCCTTCTGTGACAAAAGATCCATTGCGTGATGCCCAACAAGTGCTGGGATTGGTTGGAGGAATTTTAGGGCTTTGTGATGTGAGAGCAAAAGAAAATATTACCCTTGTGGGAAAGAAAAAAGGATATTCTCTTTATAACTTTAATTATAAAGGAAATCCACAACGGTATCAGGGCGTTCTGGCACAAGAAGTATTGCGCGTGAAACCAGAAGCTGTTTTTGTCAATGCAAAAACAAAATTACTCCATGTGGATTATGCCAAAATAGGCTTGAAAATGAAGAAAATAAAAATGGAAAAAACGCCGGCCTCTAAAAATAAAATTCTGGCTTTCTTTTCTTCCGTTTTTGCGCGTCTTTCCTTTTTGCAAAAAGAGTGTCTCCTATGAGTTCGATTTATGATTGGTCAATCATCGCATCAGAAAATGCTTATGTCGATGAAAGTATAAACTGGGCTGAAGGGCAACCGCCAAGTACAGTCAATGATAGCGCACGCGCTATGATGCAACGTATCAAAGAATATTTGTTGGATAATGGGGGGGTAATTGAAACACAATTTACGGTTGATAATGAGAATAAGAAAACATCCCTTCGTTTAGCGACAAAATCTTTTTTTGAGACCTATATCGATGGCATTGTGGTGCGCTTTAAAGCACAGGGCGTCAATAGAGGAATAACAAATGTTTCTTTAAATCAATTGCCCCCAAGACCAACCTATATGGCAACGCCAGAGGGGATCATGCCTTTAAAGGGGGGAGAAATCCAAAAGGGTGGGCTTTATGAACTCGTCTATACGCATGATATTGCCGGGAAAAATGCTGATGGCTGGTTTTTAACCAATCCTACCATAAAACCTCCTGAAATTCCGCCCTTTCCTCCTTTGCCGGAATCTTTTTCACCTGGGTTTATTGGAACTTTTGCGAGTGAAAAAATACCCTCTGGGTGGCTGTTGTGTGATGGGAAAGAATATTCGCGAAAGAGCTATGCTAATCTCTTTGCTGTTCTGGGCGAAATATGGGGAAAAGGAGATGGAAAAACAACATTTAATGTTCCCGATTTGCGGGGAATGTTTTTACGAGGGCTTGATAGTGGAAAAAACATTGATAAAGGACGCCTCTTGGGAACTCAACAAGAAGAATCTTTTAAAGCCCATACCCATGAAGGAAAAACAGATTCAACAGGTAAACACCAGCATAGTTTGCCAGATGCTAAAAACAAGCTTATAACCTGCGGTTGGGATAATTCTCAAGAGTATGTATCTGTACTGCTCAGAGGAGATATGTTGACAGAGGCTGCAGGAGAGCATGAACATAAGATCTTATTGCAAAAAACAGGAGGGGATGAAACACGCCCCATCAATATGGCGGTAGTTTATGCGATCAAAGCCTGAGAATGAAAACTTTAAGAGATAAAAGAGAGAGCAAAATGGTTGCAAAATCTTTATGATGAAAAAAACTTGTCGAATCTATCGTGCAGAAAGTTTTGAGATGCTTTTGAAAAAAAATGCTCCCTTATCTTCTTTTATGATTTTACTTTTTGTCGCACCTTTGTTGGAGATATAAGGTCCTTTTGCCGATTGCTCTTTAAAAGATCAAGACAGTGATCGTTAAGAGAAGGGGTTCATTGAGGAGAGGGGTTAAAAAGTGAAGAAAATCTTCATTTATTCATTGCGTTTTTTGTCCAAAAAATTAAAAGATTTTATCTAATCGCTCTTTCTCTTGTGTGTCATGATCTATTGTTGAGAGTGCTTCAGTTTAATGCTTTGATGGGCGATGATAAAGAGCGCAGGGATAGTTTTATTTTTATGAGGTCGTAAAAGATGATTATTAAAACACTATCATTAAAGGTGATGATATCTCGTCTGATTGCTTGATCCATTTAGTATTGAAGATATAAGCAAAGCTTCAGAGTAGGATTTGTTTGTTGCGCTTTTATGAAATCCTCTCCCTTGAGCTGCGGTGGTAGAGAACATTTGAAGGAAAAATCTAAGTGAAATTGCACTAGAGTAAAAAGCCAGAGTGTTTCCAGACTATTGTTTATTGATGGGAATTGTTTAAAGAGCGCTTTAGGTTTTCTTTGTTCTGTTGGAAAAGGTTGACAAACTATGCCATGTTGTTATGCATTTTTTGGGGAGGTAGGGAGGCAAAATCACTATTTTAGGTGGAAAACAGAAATAATTTTAAAAAATGTCTTGTAAAAGTTTCCGATAAAGGAATTTTTTTCAAAAGCTTTTAATACGGTATCCTACGGTATCCTACGGTATCCTACGGTATCCTACGGTATCCTACGGTATCCTACGGTATCCTACGGTATCCTACGGTATCCTACGGTATCCTACGGTATCCTACGGTATCCTACGGTATCCTACGGTATCCTACGGTATCCTACGGTATCCTACGGTATCCTACGGTATCCTACGGTATCCTACGGTATCCTACGGTATCCTACGGTATCCTACGGTATCCTACGGTTCTACGAAAAATGAAAGAGTCGGATAAAGGAAAAAAAGACTCAAAGGCTCCATGGAGCTGTTCAAAAAGGGGGATATAATGGCACTTTTTCCATTTTCTATTGCGGATATTGATGATCCTGAATGTATTCGTGTGGTGCTTTATGCCAGCGGGAGAATGGGGCATGCTCCTTTGAACGCATTGTTGAAAAAAGCATATGAAGATATGACAAAAATTTCAGAGCGTATGGATGCTTTAGAAGACAAGGTAGATATGCTTGATCTTATCGGTGTCAAATAGAAATAAAATGCGAAAGAAAATGATCAAAGCACTATGAATAGGATTGTAGGCGGTGGAATAACCTTACCAGAGATTAAGATAAATGCATCAGAAATTAAAATAAAATCATCCGGTGATAAAAGCTGTTTTGTTTCTCAATTGACAATACCAGAGACGTCAAAAGATTATAGCTCTTTTATTTTGGAAATTACAATCCATAAGCCGTGAGGAAGACACAGACATATTGGTCAAAACATTTCTATTGGGCGCTAGAGGGGCTTTTTCTGGGGTTTTTAGCGGTATTCTTTCTTTTTTAAAAAGCAAAAAGATCAAAGCAGAGAAAATTATCAATAAGAAAAAATGCGTGGCATTGTGTCTTTTCTTATCAGATAATGGTATATAAGTCAGGAAGGATACAAGAGGGCAAGCGGTTGTTTATTTGTTTTCTCTCGCTTGATATTGTAAAATAGCATCCTTTGAAGAGTTTGATGATAAAGGCGAGGTCTTCCTTATCTTGTAAGAGCTTCCCTGATACAAGAAGTGTTTTTAAAAGGTGTCCTAAATATTTAAGGTAGGGCTGGTTTGTCTAGCTTTAAGTTGTCATAGGTGAGAAAGTCAAAGGGAATTCCTTAAAATGATTAGTTAATCAAATTGATTTTTATAGAATTTTCGTTTTTTGTGTTGGTGGTTGAAAGTCAAGAAAGATCTGTTTTTTCAAGTATAAAAGAACAGGCATTTCTTTAGTGCGATTTTTAATTCAGTCTGAAAACTTTGATGTAATTTCCAAAAACGCATGCAATTCACGCGCGTTAACAGTTTGAACAGTTTCCTGATCAATTATTTGTTCCATAATTTCTATAAGATTGTTCATGATAAATTCCTTATCGTTAGAGGTTTCTTAATGACACTCTAAAAAGAGTGCGGGCACTAAGAAACACGGCGATAAGTCCGTCATTACACTTTGCCTGTAAAGAGTATTGTATAGCGTAACCACACCCGACAAGACACTATATGCTACAAAGCATGTGATGAGTTAAAGTTTTTAAATTTCGGTGGGAAGAGATTATTTCGGTAATCTATCTGCTTATCGTTTGGTGTTTTTGAGGAACCTGATTCGACAATAGACATATTGTTGATATATTATCAATAGGTGTCTTAAAATTTTTAAAAATATGATGAAAGCGTCTTTATTTTGTTTGCCGACTCACATTAAATCCATTCGCTTTTATTTATAGCGTAGGGGAGAATAATGCTCGACATACTTGATGTAATTGCGATGATTATATGTTTATTGTCGTTATCGGTGATGGTTGTCGGACTTGTTTTAGTGTGTATAAAAAAATGGCGCAAAAAGGGGTTGAAGACTCTTAGTATTGGAATTTTATTATTTCTCGGCTCTACAGTATTAGGGCCGTTTTTTTTTCACAAAATCAAATCAGATCAAGTTGCATACAATAATGAATTTTTTTCCTCTTCCTCGACTTTATTAATAAATACTGCGACTCAAAATGAAAGTGTGACACGGGCACTACTTGAGAATACTGATAAGCAAATCATTTCTACTCAAGATAAAAAATCAGATAAAAATGATGGACTAGGCTTTTGGGGCTGGTTTTGGTTAATCTTATTGGCAGTTATTGTATTATCTATTTTTGTTCATTGGCGCGATGAGCATAAAAAACGTTTTAAAGAAAAAGCTTCAAGGCAGGTTTTAATGCCTCCTCCCCATATCCATCCTTCTTCTGATTTATCAGTTGTTAATAAAATGTCGCCGGAACTTGAAAAAAAACGGTTAGAAAAGAGGGTGAAGATCTTTCTCCTTTGTACTCTACTGGTTGGAGGCATTGCCATAATAATAAGTATTACACTATGGTTATTAGTACCAATACTTATCATTTTAGTTTTGATTATCCCTGTCTATATTGCAAGTAAAAAGGAAAAACGCTTTGAAGAAGAAGTTGCTTTGTGGCAATCAGATATTCCTCCCTCTAATTTCGAAGAGGCATGTAAAATGTTTCAAGAACTTGACGCGAGTGAATATGATTATCGTTTAGTACAAAATGAAAAATTGTTGGGAGTTCAAGAACGCGTTACTTTCAATATTGGCGAAAATGCTTCACTTTTAGGACGTCTTTTAGTAACCAATCAAGCTATTGTATTTGAAAGTCCTGAAGATAATGAAAGGACTACTTGGGCAAGAATTGCATCAGTATTTATAACATATCAAGGATGCCACATCAGTCATCGTACTGGCGCACCATGGAATTACAGATTTAGGGCTATTCCAAATCCAAGGTTTGCAGCAATAATCCGAACTCTTGGGCAGCCTTATTGATTTTTAAAGGTATACCATATAAACTTCCCTTACTTTAATCCTCGCAGAATAAGCTTATACATACCGGATTCAGGGGGCGCTGGTATCATAAGTCATTTTATTTGTCCCCGATGTTGTGACAACCTTTGGCATGATTCATGAAAAGACATACTTTTCTTGGATAGTTTTACGCTACACAGGCTTGCCCATTTGTCGTGGGCAAGAAATATGGTTTTGCTTGAAGCAACAGTGAATAGGTTTGAAAATTGAGAGAATCTTAAGACTTTGAATCTCTCCTTTAAGAGGTGATCATTATAAATCAATTCCTTGTGCTTAAATGAAGCGTTTATACGTGGATTATCTTAAGACAAATCTATGAAGCAGTTCAATTTATTAAATACATTTTGGTTTTAAAGTATATTTTACTGAAAACGATATTTTTCAATAAAAAGATATTATCTTCATATGGTTAGAGCAAGAAGAAAGACAACAGGCTTTTTTCATTCAGATGAATGAGATAAAAAAATGCTTTCATCGCTTATTCTTTATACTTATCTTTGGATAAGTTTTATAAATATAATTAAAAATCTTGCAATACTATACATTTTGTGTATAAATATTGATTATTGATTTCTTTTTTATGTTATTTAAATTATATCTCTATTCATAAGCTGCACCATATAAATGGTGCGGCTTTTTTTTATTGCCTTACAGGTGGAGCGTTTGATCTTTAGTTTTTGAGATGGTTTTGGATTCTTTATTTATTATTCTCATCATTGTATTTTGTGATGTCCTTTTGCAATGAAATTGCTCAACTCTTAGGTGTTTTTATTATCCTAATAGGGGGCATTTAAAGTAAAAATGCAGGTGTGTGTTTCTTTGCATTGATTGTCTTCAAGGTTGCTGAAGAGGAGGGGGTTTTTGTTCTTTTTTGACCGAGGGTGATAGAAGGGAAAATTACATGAGGGAAATAGCATGAGGGGGACGTGATATGAGGGGGGGCGCGTGGCATGAGGGAAATGACATAGATATGTAAAATGAGGAGACAACTTCATTGAAAATGTAAAGGCGAACGATTACGCGTTTTGTCAGTCCTTTTTTTTACAACTTTTAAAACAATCCCTATCTTTTAAATAATAACGATCATATTTTACATTTTTATTTCTCACATGTCTTTGGGGGATCATATTTTTCTGGGAAAACAGAGGCAATATATTTTTCTGTCCACAATATTGCGATAAGCTCTAAAGAGCTATCCCTCTCTTAAGCTCATTTTGTGAGGAGGGCGTGAATGGTATAAACCCCCATGACTTGTATAAAATGGATAGGGATATATTTCAAAAAAGAGCATTTTGGCGTTTTTATCCATTTTTCTAGCGCATAATATTGCAAAAAGCTCTTAGAATTTAAGACGGTTAGAGGTATGCCTTTCTTGGACAGTCTTTGATAGATGCGTTAGCTCCGCATTGTAACGTTAAACCAAGTGATTTGACGGGTATATGAAATGAAGAGAGTCCTACGATAGGAAGAATGCTTATTCAACATGCAAAATAATGAACATTCTTTATCAATAAATGGAACGTATCTTAACGGAGACGAATTGTTTACAGAGTGGACTGGATAGAAGAATCTTTGTTTTTTTAGCTGGTGGGAGAAAATTATAATCTCTGTTTTTTTTCATAAAGGGGGGAAATTTTTTTACAAGAGTTTTCTATGATAAAAAACAATAAAAATATTAACACTACAGAGAAAAAGCGTCCTTAAGCATATTGATCGTTTGCTGTTATACCCTGTATTGTATAAAAAGATACTTCTATCATTTGGGGTTATAAAAAGCTTCTCTTGGAATATTTAAAGGGTATAGTCTTTATGGAAAAAAGAATCCGCGCAAGACAAAAGGCTTATTTCAAAAGATTATATCGCAAGATTGCTTTTGTTTGCGTGATCGTCTTTTGTATTGTGATTTTGTGCTTTGTTTTTGCAAAGGCGGTCAGCTATTTTTCTTCTCACAAAAAAATAGCACAACAAGCGCCTGTTGAATTGGCTATTCCTGTTTTTGATCTGCGCGTGTATTGCAAAGAAATTTCTGCTTCCGTGATGCCCGATATGAAAAGAGAAGTTTATCAGCATTGTCTTAATTTGGAAAGTGAGGCTTATTTTGCTATTCGTGAAATGTGGGATAAGCTTTCTGATACGGCAAAAAAACAATGTTTGACGATGGTCCGACCGGGAGATGGAAATTATTTTCTTTTACGAGACTGTTTTCTCAATGAAAAAGAAAGTGGAAAAGGAAGAAAACGCAATTACTTTTAAGGTGTTATACGGAAAATTACAGGAATGCGAATTTTGATGAAAAGATAAAAAATGCCCATTGCTCTCTGCCTTTATACCAATAAGCTCTATACCACTAAAATGTATTTATTTTATACAAGCCTTGGTTCATCTAAGGTGTGATCGTATAAGCTATGAAGTATTTTAAGGGGCATGGTGCTTTTTTGAGGAAAACTTACTATGCGCTTTTTATTTAAGGGAAATAACAAGCGTGGGAAGTTCATTTTGTGACGGTGCTTTGGTAAATGGGGAAAGCTGCTCATGAAGGATATAAAATTTATCAAGCATCTCCTTCTTTCATGTTTCATAAAAGTGCAAACTAAGGGGCATTTTCATGTTACGGATAGCTTTTTCTTGGCTTTTGAAACGACCCTATAAGAGGCTTTCTTAGTCTTTTCTTTTTCTGTTTTTAATCTGCGCATGCTTTCCTTGCATGTTCCATGCAAGTCAATGATTTTGATTGATCCAACAAGAAACAGATTATGGATAAAAAAACTTCACACTGTCGTTTTTTATTCAATACAAAAATTTAAAACAAAAAAGATGAATGATCTTTATAATCAATTTGTTGTATGAATTTTAAACAATTGGATTGTTGACAGACCAATGTGGAGAAAGAATCTGCGTCCTTTAAGAGTAGCCTAAGTCAAGAGGCACGACAAATGGATCAATAAATATAACAAGACGGACTAAAAAACATTTTTTCTTTGAAAGGGTATAAATATTTTACGCGTAAAGCGTTTATTGGGTTGTAAATGGGCTTTTATTTTATAATCCCCAGTTTTCTTTATAAGACAAGGATCAAGAGAAGAAATGTGTTATGCCATTCTTATTGATAGACAGGGGGAACATTTTTCTTGAGAAGAATCCGATTTTGAAAGAAGTGTAACGTGCTGATCGTTTTTTTTAAATAATTTAATGTTTTTTTGTATTTAACTATTTTTCTTTTAGGCTCAATTTGTTATCAATAGAGGGAGTGGTTCACTTAAAAATCTATGGGATTAAAATAAAAATTGAGAAGATCGTTAGGAGGTTTGAGAAAGAAGAGGTGGTCTTTTGGTAATTATAGGGCTTGAATAATCCTTCATATTAATCTATCTATAAGAATCTTAAGAGATTTTGTGAAGCGATCGTGAATTATCGCTCGCAAGGGGTTGCTTTAGCGGTGAAGAGAGGCTATATTCATACAATAAAGAGGTTCGCGCAGTGACTTGTCCGGGCAGAAGTGCTTATGAGTTTGAGGCACGAGGGGGAAGGAATATCGGCGTTTTTAGGAGCGGTGGTTTTAGAGCAAAAGGTGGTTTTAGGGCAGAAAAAGGGAAGCTTTCCGTGTTCTCTGGCAGGAGTTTTTTTTCTTTGTCAGGTATGTTCTGTGTGTGTTTTCCTTTTTGTTTTCCACAAGGTAGTTATTTTTTTTAGTGAAATATGGTTTATTTTAAAAAAAACACTTGGCATTTTATGTGAACATCACTAGGTTTCTGCTGGTTGACAGAGAAAGAGGGAATTTTTGATTTACAATTTCCCTGCTGTTTCGTGATTTTCAAGAAAATATATGCTTTTATCAATATCAGTAGGGTTCGTTTGAGTAAAATAAAACGCGGATAGCTTGATAACTGTATGTTAAACATGATCAGCATTATTAAAAAATAATGCAATGAAGAAGAGTCAATTTAAGACACACACTCCAATAAAGGGATAAAGATGAGGCCACAACAAAATAGACGGGTACGCGGTCGCAATAATAATAATAATGGTAATAACAATAATAATCGTCGCGGTCCTAACCCGTTATCTCGCAATTATGAAAGTAGCGGTCCGGATGTTAAAATTCGAGGGAATGCTCAGCAAATTGCCGATAAATACATCAGTCTTGCGCGTGATGCACAAGGTGCTGGTGATCGCGTGATGTCAGAAAATTATCTACAACATGCTGAGCACTATTTGCGTATTATTTTAGCAGCAGCGGGACAAATGTCCCAATCGGCTCGGCGTGATGAAAATCGCGGTGATGAAAATCGTGAGGAAAATAACGAGCAAGAATGTGGTGAGATAAATTCTGAAGATCACAAAAAAGATGCTGTCGCGTGTGATAACGATGTATCGCAGGTACAGTCACAGAAAAAAGGTCTTGGTTCATATGTCAAAGTAGAAAATGGCGATGCGCGTGAAAATGCTGTCGAGGCTCTATCGGATGAGAAAACGGGGCAGGAGAACTGTGGCTCTGAGGAGAATGTTGAACCTGTTAAGAAGACACGTCGTTCTCCGCGTCGGCGTACGGTGCGCACTCAAGACGAATCATCTCTTGAGCTTTCTCTTACAACAGCAGAAAGCTCTAAAAATGGGGATGCATCAACATCAACAGAAGAGGTTTCTCCTTTGCCTGGATTAAGTGAGGGGATACAGAGAAAAACACGTCGTCGCCGTGTGGTCAATCTTGAAGCAGAGGAAAATGTTTAAACACTTTAAAAGGCTGTATTAAGTGTTTTTGGTGTTGTTGGTATGGTGAGGGTGTCTTAGGTGTATTTCTTGCACTTTCATTTGAGTTTTCATAAGTAATTTTAAGAATAGAAATGCATTTTTTGAAAGCTTGTCCCTTTATTTCGATGAAATGAGGGGATAGAGAGAAAAACGCGTCGTCGCCCAAGTGGTGTCCCATCTTGAAGCAGAGGAAAATGTTTAAACACCTTTAAAAAGGCTGTGTAAGCCGGTGATGTTATTGACTTGCTTCATGAGGTATTGCCGTTGATATTTCTTCTGTTGTTTCAATAGAAAGAACGGCAATCAGTACACCGGTATGATAATTGTAAATCATAAATTTTGTTTGTCCCTCAGGGGTTAAAGTCTTCAGAACAATATTATTTTCTGAGAGGCTTTGCGATAAAATCTGTGTTTTTTTTGGTAGGGAGAGCGTGTGGTGGATAACGTGTGGATTTTTGCTGTGGGAGGAAGAGAGCTCTGTTTGTTTTGGTGCAGAACCCGTTGTAACTTTATAAACGATTAAAAACAGGACGGTTAGAATGAGGAAGAGTGTTATCAAAACGGAGATCATCATTAAACCCATCAGTTTTTTTCTCACCCGTTCTACAGCAGGATCTAAGGGGAGATCTTGGGGGTGAGGATTTTGCTCTGTGTGAGGGGCTTTTGAGGAGGGCATTGGCTTATTATCCATCATGTCTTCTATTGATTATTTTTTTCAGATCTGATGGGTTTATGCGTTTAAAGTTTTTTGTGCAAGAGGTTTGTGGAAGAAGAATGCAGAAGAGAAGGCAATGTTGGTAAAATGTCTTCTTTGTAGACTGTTGATCTCGTGTCATTGACATTTTGGCTTTTAAGTAGGAAATTTCCATGGTTTGTTATAGACCAGATCAATTTTACTTTTTGTTGATGTAATTGGGGATGTACGTTTATGCATTGGGCAAAAATTTGTTGTCCATAAAATGCGAACTTTTTTGTAGATGGCATCATGGCTTGTTCACAGGCTTGAGCTGTTGGGTAGATTTTAGCCATGGTATTGTTGGAATAACAACTGTTAAAATCATCCGTACATGAAACCAATAAGAGAATAAAAACAAGGGGATTCATAAAATATTTTCCAAATGAGCGGTTGACAGCGTGGGATGCAATTTGTCAGCCTAAAGCTTCTTCATTGTTAAACGTTTTTAAAGTTTTTTCGTTCCAAGCCGTTTCCAAGCCAAGCCGTTTCCAAGCCAAGCCGTTTCCAAGCCAAGCCGTTTCCAAGCCAAGCCGTTTCCAAGCCAAGCCGTTTCCAAGCCAAGCCGTTTCCAAGCCAAGCCGTTTCCAAGCCAAGCCGTTTCCAAGCCAAGCCGTTTCCAAGCCAAGCCGTTTCCAAGCCAAGCCGTTTCCAAGCCAAGCCGTTTCCAAGCCAAGCCGTTTCCAAGCCAAGCCGTTTCCAAGCCAAGCCGTTTCCAAGCCAAGCCGTTTCCAAGCCAAGCCGTTTCCAAGCCGTTCTCAAAAAGCCAAGACTGTGGGCTAAACTGGTGGGGGAAAAATATTTGTAAATAACACTAAAAATAGCACTTGTGAATGCTCTCTCATGCCAAAGATTTGTTTTGTACGGGCAGATATAATGGATTTGTTGTATGGTGGGTTTAATGGATGTCTAACGGCTAGTTTTAGTGCGTAAGGACTATGAGAAGGGCTTAGTGGTTCATTTGACGGGGGAGAGGAGCCTATTTGCAGGCGCGATTTTGAAATGAGCTTGAAAGCATTGAGAAATATTAAAAAAGTGCGTGAAGAGAAAAATACCTTCTGTTTTGGATGTTTTCTTTTGCGTGAAAAGGGCGGGTGATCCGTCAAGGTGTAAAGCAAGAGGGATAAGCATGGATGCAGGGTGAAGCTTATCGCCATTTTCCCCTTATTTTGCGTGAGATTGTGACGGTTGCTGGTATGGAAGGCAGCGTGGAATATGGTGCGCGCTTTTGGAGGGCGATAAGTTTATATTCCAGGGCGTTTTGAGAATTAAGAGGCAATAGGCACGCTTTGATTTGGCATATAATTGGCATATAAAAAGTTGAAACGGCTTGGTCTTCATCGTTTGGGTTTTTATTTTAGAAAGAGGCAATTACTAGGAGGAATGGTCGTTGAGGGACAGCAGGAAGGAGCTTTAATGGGGGGATTTTCATTGTTAAGGTTTTTTGCAAGGGAGAAAATATCTTTGTGCGAGACAAAAACAGGGCTCAACAGGGTAGAAATTTTGCTGAAGAAAGAGACTTTTATGGTTTGAAAGGCTCTTTTAAGAAAAAATATCAAAATACGTATCAGGAACAGAAAGGCAATAAACAATCCCTTCTTTTGTCCATTTTAAGGAAGCTGAACCATTGACAGAAATGGGAACAATTTTTTCAAGAACAGCACTCCCAAAACAAGCTTTTTTATCATTTGCAGGAAGGGCGCCGGATTCAAAGTGTTCATTCCAAGTGATGAGTAGATGCGTTTTGCCATTCAGTTGTGTCTCGATTTTACAGCCTACATAGACATGGCCCTTTTCTTGGGAAAGGGCTCCAAAAGAAAGAGAATTGACAATCAATTCATGAAAAGCCAAACCAATATGCAAAGCGGCATTGGGAAAAAGATAAGGATCAACACCTTCAAGTGAAAAACGTTCTGTTTCTTTCATTAAATAGCCAAACGCTTGCGTTTGGACCAATTCACGAAATTGGGCACCACGCCAATCAGAATCGGTGATCAGATCTTGAGAATGAGAAAGAGAATGAAGACGACCTTGAAATTTGCGTAAAAAAACCTGAAGGGATTCAGTATAGCGGGCTGTTTGGCTGGCAATACTTTGAATGATCGCTAGAAGATTTTTAGAACGGTGGCTGACTTCGCGGAGGAGAATTTTAAGCACTTGTTCACGGCGGCGTAAGCCGGAAATATTAACACCGGTGGTGATAATGCCAATGATGTCTCCGTTGTCATTGCGGTGGCAATCAATAGAAAATTTGTACCAAATCTCTTGTTTACTCGTATCTTCAAAACGTGCTTCAACAGTTTGCATTTTGCCACTGGCTAAAACCTGCAATTTGATGGTTTCCATATTGTCTGCAAGGTCAAGCGAAAAAAAGTCGCTATCACGACACCCAACCCGCCATTTATGATGCAAATGATGTGGCAAGTTTTCAGCCCATAAATAAACCAGATTTGTTGCCTGATAGAGAACACAAATATCAGCACCTCGAATCGCTTGCATGAGCGCGCTGATATGAGATCTATCTATGGGAGTCTTTGAAAGAGGCGTAACGATCATAATGGAAGAGGTTTACTTTGTTCTAAGCCGCTTTAGAAGCATTCTCTTGAAAAAATAAAGCCTGCGAAATAAGCGCTTTTACCATATCTGGATTAAAAGGTTTGGTTACTAAAAAAGTTGGTTCTGGACGCTCGCCGGTCAATAACCTTTCTGGGAAAGCCGTGATGAAAATCACCGGTATACGATCATTTTTCAAAATCTCATTGACGGCATCAATGCCTGAACTGTTATCGGCTAATTGAATATCCGCTAAAATCAACCGTGGCTTTTTCTTATGATACATGATCACAGCTTCATCACGCGTGCGTGCTATGCCCACAACATGATGACCTAGACTTTCTACCATTTGCTCAATATCGAGCGCAATAAGAGGCTCATCTTCAATAATCATCACGTGTGTGGCAATTTGTTGAGAAATATCAATCGAGGCTTGGTTGAGAAGCTTGCGAAACTCTTTCGTCTCTAGATTCATGATTTCGCTGGCTTCTTGTTCATTAAATCCTTCAACGGCAATGAGCAAAAATGCTTGGCGTGCACGGGGTGTTAAATAGGATAATTTGGCACTCGTTTTTTGTTCAAGTCCAAATTGTGGCAAGGGTTCAGGGATATTCGGGGTGGTTTGGTCAAAAAGATGGCAAAAAAGCCAATAGGTTCCAATCCGGTCATTGGATTTTTGAGGAAAAATAGAAATGTCGGCAATGAGTGCTTCTAACATCGCTGATACATAAGCATCGCCAGAGGATTGGCTCCCGGTGACAGAACGGGCAAAACGCCGAAGATAGGGAAGATGCGGGGCAATGCGCGTTGATAATGACATAATTTATAACTCCTTTGACCTTTCAAGCATTTTGTTGGTTGAAATGCCCAATAGATAAAAAAGTTCCGACTTGTATGGAACTTTTTACCCACAGCCATATTTACAACCATAAGGCGAAAAATTCTTCGCGGTGCTACTTATATATTATATGGATTAGGGGGATGAAAAATGAACAACCGTGATGAAAAAAATCTCACCGCACCCTTTAAGGTTGGAGATGATCTTCTCGGGAGCAACAGTGAGATAGCACGAAAATTACGCCAATTTTACATGGAAATTCAAGAAGAAGCGCTACCACGGCGTTTGCTCGAGCTTTTAGAAAGGTTGGAGCGTGCAGAGCAATTTGGCTTAAACAATGTGGAAAAGGTTTGAATCCTTTATGTCAAAATGCGCGAAAAACTTTAAACAAGAACTCCTTTTGGTGTTGCCGGCTCTGCGTGCTTTTGCGGTTTCTTTAAGTGGCAAGCACGATAAAGCCGAAGATTTGGTCCAAGATACGGTGATGAAAGCATGGGCTAAACAAGAAAGTTTTGAGATGGGAACCAATCTCAAAGCGTGGCTTTTTACGATTCTGCGTAATGAATTTTATAGTCAAATGCGCAAAAAGGGGAGGGAAGTTCAAGATACCGATGGTGTATTTACCCAAAATGTTGCGGTTCATCCTCCTCAATATGGAACGCTTGATTTGCAGGATTTTAAAAAAGCCTTAAATCTGCTTTCAGCCGATCAAAGAGAAGCCATTATTCTTATTGGCGCATCGGGGTTTTCTTATGAAGATGCTGCAGCTATTTGTGGCTGTGCTGTTGGAACCATTAAAAGCCGTGTGAGCAGGGCGCGTCACCGATTACAGGAACTTCTTCATGTCGATGGTGAATCCGATTATGGTCCCGATTCTTATTCTGCTGGGAGTACATTGTGTTCATTTAACGGCTAAAAAAGCATAATAATTATGATGGATAGCCTTGTTTTTTTTATTCTCGTTATAGCTATTACAGTAAAGTCAGTATCTGAGGAAATTCAGAATGTTTGGCATGTATCTCTTGGGAACGCAAGAAAAGCCTATATAAACGCTCTCATGGGCTTTTGGTGTTTGTTCCATAAGGTTGCCTTCCTTTGTGCTGAAAAATGACGACTTTCAAGTTCGCCAATGGAAATTCTATGACAACAAAGACAAATTTGCTGCCTCAAATGCCTTCTTCTGATGCAACGATATCACGCTGGCGATGGGCCGCAATTGTTGTTTCCCTCGTGATGGCTCTTTTAGCATCGGTTTTTATTATGTTGCTTTCCAATGCCGTTGATCGTGAAGTCGCCCAGTTAAATACGAGTTCAGAATTGCGCGAACAGGCTGATTTGGTGCTGATCAGCCTGATTGATATGGCTGTTGCTGATCGCTCTTACGCAAAAAACCGAAAGCCAGAAGATAAAGTTCGCTTTGAAAATGCAGAGAGAGAATTGGGAGATATTCTCGATTATATCGCACTTATTGTTTATGCGCATCCGCAATGGGATGAATGGTTTAAGGCTTTTAAAGGCGAGGTTGAAGCACGAAAAGAATTTATGAATGCCCATATGCAGGCACTTGATACAGTTTCTGATCAATCTTCTCAGCCCGCAGTTTCTCCGGATGTCTCGAGGATTCCCGTGGCACGTTTAGCCCAATTGATGACAAGTTTTATTAATGGGGATGATGTGGTGCGACAAAAACAGCGCGAGGGAATCGCATTGATGCGGGCTGCTTTAACATTGGCGGCAATTGTTTCTGTTGTAAGTACTTTTATTTCTGCCTATTTTGTGATTAATCGTTTTCATCGTGATGTGCGCTCTTTAAAATTGTATCAATTGCTGCTTCATAGCGAGAATGCTGCTCTTGAAGCCCGCGTGAAAGAACGAACACAGGAATTAGAAAGAGCGCGTAATCACGCCGAGAAAGAACGCCAACGGGTTGAAATATTGTTGCAAGATGCAAGTCATCGTATCGGCAACTCTCTTGGGACTGTGTCTTCTTTACTGGGGCTTCAATTAAGTCGGAGTAAAAATGAAGAAGTTCGTTCTGTTTTAGGGGCTGCTCGAGATCGTATTCAAACAATTTCCACAGCCCACCGTCGTTTGCGCTTGAGTGATGATATGGAAACGACACTCTTGGCTGACTTTCTCAGTTCTGTTGTCCATGATGTCGAATTGTCAGTCCCTTTTGAATTGCGTGAAAATATTACCATTCACACGGACTTTAAAGATTGTCGTTTGTCTTCAAGAGATGCAACAACTCTTGGAATTATCTTAGGTGAATTGCTAACCAATTCCTTAAAACATGCTTTTCCTGATCAACGAGAGGGGCATATTTATATTTCCTTTGGTCCTCAAGACAATGGACAATTGGTGCTCATTGTCGAAGATGATGGTGTGGGGATGAAAAATCAAACTTTAGAACAAAAGACAGGACTTGGTCGTGTGGTGGTGGAACAGCTTTGTATGCAGTTTGGTGAAAAACCTGCTTTTGAAACGTCTTCTTTAGGAGGAACAAAAATTGTCATTCCTTTGCCAAAACTGAGCCACGAAGAGTGCAAAAAAAATCTCTGATTGACTTTTAAAGACATAAATTTCGCTGTTTTTTCATTTCTAAAAAGTGCGCTTATAAGAGAAGCTTTTGATTTAAGCTTTTTATTTTGTCCCATTTCTTGTTCTATTATGCATTTTCTTTTCTGTGGGGTGATTGCACAATTTTTCTGAGTGCTTTGTTGATGCTATTATACCATTTTACGCGAGAGAAGGTATCGCGATCACTTTTTTAGACATAAGAAAAAATACTCAAAGCTATCATCATAATTATGTTTATTACTCTGTCTCTCATAAGCTTATCTTTTTTGCTAAAATGCATCCTCATCATTCTTTTTTATATTTCCACTGTACGCGCCTTGATAAGGCGATAGAAACTTTGCCTGTTTTAAAACATTGCTCTATTTTTTGCGTATCCGTGTATCCGTACCCTTTAAAATATTCTTAAGCGCGGAAATGCCTTTGAGGACGTTTAAACTCTTAGGTTTTTTGAAAGACTTTGAAAATGCTCATAAGCTTTTGTGAGAAAGACACTTACACGGTGCTTTCTATGCTTTAAGTCTCCTCAGATGGTTTTATCGGACTATTGATTAAGGAATCAATATTGTTTTTTTCTTGTAGGAAGGTTTGCAGGTCTTGATTGGTTAAGGCTTTGCTATCGGGGATACGGATGCGCATAGGATCAACTTTGACACCATTGACAATGATTTCAAAATGACAATGGGGCCCGGTTGCCATCCCTGTTGTTCCAACATAGCCAATGATTTGTCCTTGTCGTACTTTCACACCTGGCTTTATACCTGGTGCATAACGGCTTTGATGTGAATAACTACTGACATATCCATTCGCATGTTGAATTTCCGTATGATTTCCATAGCCGCCTGTGACCCCTACTTTTGTGACAATCCCATCTCCTACAGCAATAATAGGTGAGCCTTTTGGTGCAACCCAATCAACCCCTGTATGCATGCGCACATAGCCTAAAATAGGATGTTTACGCGGACCAAAGGGAGAACCGAAAATGCCATTGGGTGTGGGTTTGCGCAGTAAGAAAGGCTTTGAACTCTTCCCTTCAGAATCATAATAATCAACGCTTCCGTCTTTTAATTGATAACGGTAATATTTATAAGTTGTATTGCCAAAAGTTGCACTAATATAACGAATTTCTGGATCAGTGCTTTGAGAGGGCTCTTTTGCTTTCTTTTTGCCGTTTTGGGTTTCTTTATCGCTTTGGGGGAGAGCATAAAATATTTCGATTTGATCATTGGGGGTTATTCGACTTTTCATATCAATATTGGTGGCAAGGAGACGAATAAGACGATAAGAAAGCGATTGTGATATATTGTGGCTGAGCAAAGCACTATAGAGTGCATCATAAGCTGTTGGTAATTGTGCACTATTGATATAAGAATGGGGAATACCATTTTGAAAAGCCGTTTTTAGTGCTTTAGACATTTTAGGCTCTGTGCTTTCAATGAATTGGCCTTTATCATTGAGAGCAATGGTGAGAACATGATACATCCCATGATAAATACTTGCACGGACAAGATGGTCTTCTTCTCCAGCTTGTGTGACGATACCAATGCGCAATAAACTTCCCTCTTTAAGCGTATCGGAAAGGCTAAATTTTTCGAGAGTGCTTACAACTTTTTCAATTTGATTCTTTGTGTAATTGGTTTTTTTGAAAGCATCAGCGATTGTTTGTTTTTTACGGATAGGAATAATGTCTTCAACATAATTTTTCGTCAAATCGATCCGCTGATTTTGAGGAGAAATGGTTACATTTTCTTGAACGATTCGAACTTCAGGAGATTCTGTTCCTTGGGAATCAGAAGCGGCATCTTCTAATTTTAAAGGATCGATGAGTGTAAGAACTGAAAGGAGTTCACTACTTTTTTCTAAAGTAAATCCAGCTTTTTGTACCTCTTGTTGCGCCTCTTCTTCTGTCAGCGTATCAGTGTCCTTAAAATCGAATTGATTAACCTTAAAATCATAGCTGCGTAAGGTGAGTTTTGTTTCAATTTTTGCACCGTAAATCTGTCCGGAATCTTGTAGATTAACACTTTGAGTTTTCGAATCGCTAGCAAGAATGCTTAAAGAATCAAATTTGGGATAGCTATATTTCTGGGGGCGCTTTTCGGCTAATGCCATGCGAATCCATTCAAAATGTTGTGTTTGAATGACTTTTTCATCGCCCTTTTTTTGCAGAATTGATAGTTCAAATTGGCGTTTACTATCAAAGCTTTGCCGTGCATGGGTGGGCGTAATACGATCTCCTTTATAGCCATTGGCTTCAGGGTCTTGTACTTGTGAAAGGTTGTCTAGGGTGAACCATTGTGGCGGTGTTACCAATCGCTGTTGTTCATCAAGGGCTGTAAAAAGTGCAATCCCCATAAGAATGCAGGACGTGATTCCTGTAAGCACTGTTCCCGTAAGCCAACGGGCTGAGACCTGTCGGCGTTCAGGGCGCAAGCGTTTAACGACAAGAGCAGGGTCCTGTCCGGGATCGTTCTTTTGTTGTTCGTTATCCCACATAGATTTTAAGCGTACTTTTCAATATTAAATGAGGGAAGCTAACATAGCTTAGCACATTTCTACAAGAATTTGATTGACAGATTATAGATCATGCAAATTCTTTTTATCCCGCAATGTCTCATCAACCTTATGCTGAGAAATCTCTTTAAAGCAATCTTTAAAGGAGCGTCAAACACAAGGCTATAAAAGCTATAATGATTAACTCCTTTTAGCAGTATTGCCTCTTTTTACGCATTACAATGAGGCACTCTACATTTTTTACAGTTATCATTTTTATTTTATCCATTTTAGTTATTTATTTTTATAGATTTTAGAATTTTGTATAGAAGTCTTGAAATAGCCTTTAGCTGTTATAGTATTTTATTTTTGCAAAAAAGTAAAAAATGATATTGACTCTTTTGGGGAAAGGGTTCTATATAGCGTTCGTTGACGAGGGCAGTTTCTGCTTGCGATGGTTGATTTTGCTCTTGTTTTATGAACTAAGATTTATCATATACGTGGTGATTTGCCTTTTAGGTTTTTATTTTACGCTTTTTAGTGTATGATATTTTTTGGTTTGATTTACGGTTTTTTTTTAAGACTGTTTGTTCTTTGACAAGAGAAGAAAGAAGAAAGAGAAACGTGGACGGCATAGTCTGCGGAGATCTTAAGGATTTATTTTTTAAGATTTCGTGAAAGAATATGGCGGCACGTTTTTTTGAGAGAAGATGTTAATACCGGATCTAGTAATTTATTACTAGATTGGTGTGTAAAAATATGTTCTCGTCGATTCAAGCGTGACCATTTAATTGGTGCTCTTTAGTTTTGAAGAGCAAAGACCAAAATAAGCCAAATCGAATTTTCAATATGAGAGTTTGATCCTGGCTCAGAACGAACGCTGGCGGCAGGCTTAACACATGCAAGTCGAGCGCGCTCTTTTAGAGCGAGCGGCA
>NZ_LR607211.1:0-31451 GCF_902162175.1 Bartonella saheliensis | reverse complement strand
GCATGTACCCAATCTTAGTAGAGGATGCACTCTAGCCTTCATAAAGAGTGCATCCTTCCCCTCAAGGGATACACGCCTAACCCTCATAAGGCATGTACCCAATCTTAGTAGAGGATGCACTCTAGCCCTCAAAAGAGTGCATCCTTCCCCTCAAGGGATACACGCCTAACCCTCATAAGGCATGTACCCAATCTTAGTAGAGGAGGATGCACTCTAGCCCTCATAAAGAGTGCATCCTTCCCCATCGGATACATCCCAACCCTCATACGGCATGTATCCAATCTCATAAAGGATGCACTCTGCCTTGCATAAAAGAGTGCATCCTTCCCCTCAAGGGATACACGCCTAACCCTCATAAGGCATGTACCCAATCTTAGTAGAGGATGCACTCTAGCCCTCAAAAGAGTGCATCCTTCCCCTCAAGGGATACACGCCTAACCCTCATAAGGCATGTACCCAATCTTAGTAGAGGAGGATGCACTCTAGCCCTCATAAAGAGTGCATCCTTCCCCATCGGATACATCCCAACCCTCATACGGCATGTATCCAATCTCATAAAGGATGCACTCTGCCTTGCATAAAAGAGTGCATCCTTCCCCTCAAGGGATACACGCCTAACCCTCATAAGGCATGTACCCAATCTTAGTAGAGGATGCACTCTAGCCCTCAAAAGAGTGCATCCTTCCCCTCAAGGGATACACGCCTAACCCTTGATAGGCATGTATCCAATCTTAATAGAGGGTGCACTTAAGCATAAAATGAATGCAGCCTTCCCTTTACAGGGTTGACTCAATTTTCATCACATCTCATTTTAATTTTAATGAACCCTCATTTTACAAATCTTTGATCAATGGCACGAAAAGAACTTTTACAGCAGTTCTTTTGCCACCCATCTTACAGGATTCCACTTCACGGACAGAGCTTTTAAGCTTTTTTAAAACATCCATAAAATGGAATCATTAAAGAATTGATTTAGGCAATTAAGAGCAAATTTTGTCAAAATGTAGACAAAGTTTATTCTTTTTTATGATTGTTGTAATTTTACTATAGTCATTTAAAGTGAATCTATATATGATACGTATCGATATTTATTTATAGAAATAAATATAGGAGAAAACTATGAATATCAGATATTTTTTTATAGCGGGGGCGATTACAAGCGGTTTAGCTCTTGCGATTCAAAAGTCTGATCGTATAGTCAATCAAGCGCCCTCTCCTATTGTTGCTCCTTATACTGTTAAAAAGACACATTTGCATCTTTTTAAACAAGTAATGAGCCCATTGGATACATTGAATATACTGAGAACAGCAAATAGAACTGCATCAGAGCAAGCATCAATAAATGATATCTATGAAAAAGGAAAAAATTTATTGAATGCCATTGCTAGTTTTTTAGGCTCAATATTGATATATTTTCTGCAAATGGTTTCTGCAAAAGTATAAGATAAAAAAGTGTTTAAAATAAAGTTTTATACATTTTGTGTATAATATAAAATGAAATAAAAGGCCTTTTTTAAAAGGCCTTTTATTTTAATTTGTATGGTATTTTATAGATAAAAATTAGTCATTCAAAAACAGCACTTGATTTAATCTTTCCCCCTCTTGAATGGCTCTTAAGCTCTAGCCCTTAAAGCTCTCCATCCCATACTGTTTTTCGTCAAGGATAGACCACAATTCTGCCGTTTTCCCAGTCAATTCCTCTCTCTTTTTAAGAAAATGCCTTATCCCCCAACTTCAATGTCCCCCTATACCACGAGAACTGACTTCTAAGCCTTGATAAACCAAAACCTTGATGAATCCAAATTTCGATGAATAAAGTGCCTCAAAATATGAAATTCCCCTAAAATTTCTCTAACCCTTATCTCCACGCCTTAAAAGATAATATTTTGTCAGAATACTTTCTCTTCAGCCGAAGAAACAAAATTTCTCAATCTTTAAAAAATCCAGTGTTTTTTAAACTGTTTTCGCCTCTTGCGCGCTTCAATCCCTCTACTAGGGCTCCCCACTTTTAAAGCCCCCCACTTTAAAGGAAAGCTTTTTATACGCTCTTTTGGTAAATCTTATCCTCAAATATTCATCACAGATTTTCACAAAAAACACCAACTTTCACAAAAAACACCAGAATCTATGAAAATATCCCCACACCGGAAAGAACAGTATTTTACGCAGTCAATAATGATGTTTTTTTTCACTTAAGCTTAAATATTTTCTTATCTCTAGCGCGCTTTTTTTCACATAATAAAGTGACTTTTCTTAAAAAAAAGGAATAGATCTTTAAAAAATAAAAAAGGGACAAATTGACCATCACGTAACTTTGCCCCTCATCTTGAGAAAAAAATATTTTCAGCTTACTTTTTTAAAAGTTGCTGTACTTTTTGATTTTTTCCAGCCCTTCTATTGTGCTTTTATTGTGTATTTTGCCCTTGTATTTTTCTTGTATCTTTTTTGTATTGCTTTGGGGAGAAAACCTTTCAATCATAGTGCTCATGCTTCTTTCAATAAAGACTGTCATCAAATCAGAAGGCGCTCTTCAATACCTTCAGGAAACTAATCAATTTTTATATCCATAAATGCGATTTTACCCTCTTTGATATAAGTAATATCAGGAGAATGTTTTACCCCCTCAGCTTCTATAACAAGAGGTTCATCACTCACATCGTATCCTTGTTGCCTTAATTCTTGTTTTTTCTCCTCGACTATTTTTTGATGCAAATCTCGTTTTTGATGACATAAATAAGGATTTCTCACTCTGAACAATTGATAGCCATTCACTTCTATGGAGAAGATCTTTGCAACCTGTTCCAGCAGATCGTAACTGAAATTTCCTAGCCTTTTCACCTCTTGCGCCATTACCATCGCGCGTTCCAGATGGATTTTTTCAATGGTTTCATCAAAGCCAAGCTTTTCGCCTGCCGTAAAACTTTCATCATAAGAAGCTAATGTCTCCACATCCCCCAGCAAGGCAAGAGCTCCAAGATGCAACAACGCATAAGGAGCTAGCTCTGCTTCAACGGTTGACCATACTAAAGAGTCTCTTTCCCAAGGTGGAATACGATATTGAGAGCAAAGCATTTCATGCAAAGAATCATCTTCCATTACCCATTCTAAAGTTTTATCAAGTTCTTTCTTTAAGCGCTGCGCACTCACTTTCTCTTCATGAATTTCCAATCCATTAGGGACAAAATTTATAAATACCGTTGGCAAAACCCCAGAACTATAAGGATTAATGGTCTGACAAGCCGCCGCAAAAACACCGCTCATCACCAGAAGTCCACGATCAAAGGGTGAAAATTCTTCTATGTGTTTCTCGTTATAGAGAAACTGCACTTCGCGATCGGGTAAAAAGAAGGTCGCCAAATGATCTCCTTTTCTCAACAATTCCACGGACCACCCCAGACTTTTCAAAAGTTCTGTTGCGCTTTCCATGGTGAGAATTTCATCATCATCGACTAAGAACTCTTTTCCCTCTTGTTGCAAACGCCTTTTCTGCGCCTTGGCTTCGTCCTTCCAAAACTGCTGTGTTGCCAGATCATTTTCTTTCAGCACACGTTCCAGCTCGCCTTTCACTTGGAAATTCATTTTCATCCGTTTGAAGACAGAAACATAAAGAGCCAAAACCAACATGATAATGACCATGGAAATAGCCGTAACCACCCAGAGCTCGGGATCCAAGAGACTTACGACGATAGGATTATTGTTCATTTTCCCCTCTCATTCTCTGCTAAAGCCTATGCGAGAGAGAGTTTATCTGCTCTCGTACAGAGAGTGCTTCTTCTAATTTCTGAATATTTTTTTGCAATTGACCCGTCACATTGGTCCGAATTCGAAACATCACCGGAATCAAAAAAAGAGCACAGACCATTATGATGAGCGTTGCCTTAAAGATCACGAGATGCAGCACATATTGCCACCCTGTTAGCTGCCAATTTAAGACATCTGGTATTTCTAGAATCATTCTCCAAAAGATAATGGTCACAGCAAGAGCGAAGATAATTTTATAATCCTTTGTTGAAAGTAACGCTTGCTGGAACGCAAAAGAATGGGCGCTTTTATGCGTTTCTTGCTCTGATGTCCAATTTTTCTCTTTCATTTATTCCCTCTCACTCTTTGACAAAGCCTATATGCTAGAGAGTTTATCTGCTCTCATACACAAGAGTGCTTCTTCTCATTTCTGGATCTTTTTTTGCCAATTGGCGCATAAGACACACATGCGAAATGCGAAAATCAAAAAAAGAGCACAGAGCTTTATGGCTTGCGTCATGATAAAAATCATAAAAAATAACAATATTCGTGGGATCTTTCCCCCTCTTGCCTTCCTCAAACAGTGAAGAATTTCAACCCGCGCTAATCTTTAAAACACATCAGTCAAAATTCCCCCTTTTGTCAAGAAAATTTCCTCGCCCTCACACGACTAGAGTTCATCTCCAAGGCTCAATGAACAAAGCATCTAAAAATAGAAAACGCCCTAAAATTTCTCTAACCCTTAACACCACACTGAGACGCTCTTGAAAATTTGATAAGCACTGCTTGAAGAAAACAAAAAAAACACAGGCAAAACATCTTAATAGGACCCAAAACTGCTCTTTTACCTATCTTCCCCACTCAAATGATGAAATAAGCCCCAAACGCACTCTAAACTCTAGGGGAACCCCACATTTCTTTAGTCCCACGCGGTCTTTAACCCCACATGGTCTTTAACCCCCCACAGCCTATCAATGACAGTCTACAATTCAAGCTTTTTCCCAAAAATGCCATTCACCCTCCCCCTTTTAGAGAAATGTTATATGGCAAAGCCCCTCAAAAAACTTCAAAGGCAAAATGTTATCGAGAACACTCCCCATCAATGTTCAATTTCTCAGCATTTTTTTAGAGTTTTTCCTTCGCTCATGATTTTTCAAAAGCTGTCTCCTGCTCTTTCAACAGGCTTTTTAGTTCTTTTTTTAAACAAAAATATCTTCTCGCCAACTTAAAGACACCATAATAAAGTTGCAAAATCATCATGGGAATAACCGCAAACCAAGCTGTCACGAATATAAAGACAAGACCCAATATCATAACAAAAATCTCGTCCATTTTTACCCACGCACCCTTTTTATAGCGTTTTTGCTGAAGAGTTATTCTCCCCCGTTGCTCATTTATTTTGTTCAATATGCGCGCCTTTTTAAGCAACAAACACCACAATATGATGTAGAGGATCACCATAACGGGGGTCAAAACCACAACACCCACGCCAATAACTGTCCAGAGCTCACATACAGCGAGGAAAAAGGAACTCACCTGTCCCCCTGTCAATTGCTCTTGGGACTCTAACAAAGGTAGAAAGAAGGTGCGGTTTCCAAGCTCAATCATCAGTGAGAGGAGACAAATGACAAAACACTCTCGCACAGAAGAATACTCTTTCCCAGAAAGATTAATCAGTTCGTTATAAAATGTTGAATTTTTCTCCTTCATTTTCTCTTGCCTTTTTTATACAAACGCATTTTTATATAAGCACATTTCTTTTTTCACGCCCGCTCTTTTAAACACCCCTCTTTTAAGCTCCCCTCTTTTAATTAAGCCCCACGAAAAGTGTGACGCATAACTCTTCCCTTGTTTCCGAATAAATCTCTGAGAGATTTTTTTAAAAGAGATTTTTTAACACTCTTGCTCTCCAAATGACTAAGAGCATCACCCTCATCACAAATGACAATAGGCACCATCACCCTCTTTATCTGATAATTCTTCACCCCCTTTTCTTGTGTCATGCGTTGTATCACGAGAATGGCTGAACATGGTTTTCCCCCTCACGACAATGGCGAGAGCGCTCTATTTGGCTCTTGTCTGACATGTTTTAATTCGCGTTTCACGGTACAATACAGTCTCACACGCTTGAAGAAAAAAGAATAAAGTTCTAAAATAAGCATAACAACGCCTGCCGTAAAAGAGACTTCAAACAAAATGATAAAGCAAAGGAATGCGATAAAAAAACGTCTTATATTTTCTCTATGGTTTTTTGCGGGATGGTTTTGTTGATCAGTTATTTGACCCCGTTGCTGAAGAATTTTATTCAACTGCTGAATGTTTTTTTTCAACAAATGTGTTAAGATGAGATAAAGTACTAAGAGAACAGGCATCACAGCAAACACACAGACCATAATGACTTCACGCAACACAAAGAAGGCAAAAAGCATATTTTCTTGAGCAACAGTCAACGGCTTCTTAAATTCTAAGACTATCAAAAAAACCCACCGACACAGCGCAATGATTCCAGAAATAAGACAAATGATGCTATGCGCTTTATAGGAAAGAAAGGACTCTTCCAGAGCAAAAGAGCGCGGTTCTTTATCCCCTGTTGAGTTTTCCCCCTTCATTTGCTCTTCCCTTATTTACAAAACTGTTTTTTCTTTCTTGACACAAATCATCCCTTAAGTAAAACGCATTCTCACCCAATAAAATCCTTTACAGAGAAGGCACTAAAACACACGAGATATTCCCGATATTGCCCAAATACAAGGGATATTCTCAATCTTGATGGTGTCAATCATTAAAGACCACCCCCTCGCGGTTTTGTTTTAAAGAAGCACGCACCTGAACACAGCCAAACCAACAAGCCTCACCCCCATTTCATCACCCCTCATGAGTGATATAACACTCTGATAAGTCTATAAAAATACAGCACCTCATTCCATCATCCCCCATGACTTTAACAGTCTCATCATAATACCTCACCCACACCCACAACCGCCATATCCCACCGCCATGGGGCAACCATCCCCACACCGCACCACCTCACAGCCACCCCTGCGCTCACAGTTTGTAAAAACCATCGCAACAGCTCGAGGAGGCTCTTCTCGCCAATGCCCTTTTTTAAAGGCTTCATAGCCGTGTTTTTTAAAAAATACGCTTGATTCTTGCACTTATAATGCCTTTTGAAATAAACCCGTTGGGCTTATCTCTCATGAGAGTGCAACCCAAAATGCACACGACCATCTGCACATTGATTGCAGGTCAGTGCGTCCGCTTTATGGGGGACGCATGATGTCAAATAATCTCTTTTAAACAAAGACTTTTCCTCAGAGGATAAAGGTTTTCCTTGGCAAGTTATAAGGAAAAAGATACAAACACATTGTGAACAATTTTCTGATGAAATGTGTATATTTTTAAAGCAACGCATTTAGAGCAAAGGGAGGGGAGATGCAAAAAAAGAATGCGCATTATCGTTATTTAGTGGTAGGGGGCACAGGAATGCTTTCTCCTTTTTGCCAATCCCTTAAGCCCAAAGAAGCGATTATCGCCGCACGCTTTCTTTCCCCCAAAGTCCAGCTTGAGGCATTACAAAAACAGCAGTTGTGCATCCTGTTGGACTATGATTGTGCGGCATCAAAGATAAAGTTTTTAGAAGCCGTGAAGCAATGGCATGGTTTAAAATATTGCATATTATGGATTCATTCATCCGCCTTTGCCTTTTCTTGCGCATTAATTGAACAGCTAGCGCTTTTACCTAAACCACCGTGTATTCTTCATGTTTTTGGTTCCACCATCCATGATCAAATGATCACTGAGTGCGCACGCAAAAATAAGGTTGATTTCATCTCTATTCAATTAGGACAAAAGACAACGTCAAAAGGTCCACGCTGGCTGACCCATAAGGAAATAAGTCAACAGATCCTCGATGCCATAAAAAATCATATGAAGAAACAAAACTTATAATTCAATCCCTCCTTTTGCTTTTCTTAACCAAGCAAGCGCCCTCCAAACTCTGTGCTCAAAACGTTCTTTTAAATGACACTTTCTCAAAATCATGCGCATTGAGAATAAACACGCCCCCATGACAATTTGAAAAGACAATAAAGTCGATACTTTTAAAAACCAAATCTTTCAATAAAATGGTACAAAACACCTCCCCACCTCCTTCTCAAACCCCATCTTTTCAAAAAACTTTCCCCAACTCTTCCCACGCCATTCCAACTTATTGACACCTCTTCCCAAAACGCTTTCTATCGTTTCACCCGCAAACCCTATAGCTCTTTCTCTCAAATACCCTGCCTCAATTCACCCACCTCTATTCTCCCTCTTCACCCGACCATCCTTCCCATAACCCTCATACTCTTGACCAAACCCCTTTGCCTTTACAGATATACACTTTTATGATTTTAATTATTTACAGAAAAAAGGAAAACGCCAATGCTATCTCAAGCCTATTAATCATCATCTCCCTTTCCCTCAATTCCCTCATCCTTTCCACCCATCTTCCCAAAAAACTTTCCCCAATTTCTCCACGCCAATTCAACCTTTCCTCTATGCTCTCTCCAGACTCTCCATTTGCCCACCTCTACTCACGCCCTCTCATGCGCTTAATCAAGCGCACCTCCTTGCGCTTACAGCTCCACGCTTTTACGACTTTAATTATTTACAGAAAAAAGGAGAGAGCCAATATCATCTTAACACGACTGATCATCAGCCCCCTTCAAACAAAGGCAAATGTAAAATAAAAGAAACAACGGTGTGCACCATAGCTCCTATGCCCCCTCAAAACCATGGAGCAAAAGCATAATCTAAAAGGATGCCTCTACACCATTGAGGATGACATACGCTTTTTCAGCGCTGCGTTTAATTGCCGTGTAACCTTATGGTAAAAAGCATTTGATAAAAGAAGCAGAGAGTACCACACATGTTCCTCATTTTCCTTAGCTCTTCAGCACCCCTACACCCTCCTCAAACATCATGCTCCACACAACAGCCTTCCCATCCCTCAATTTTTTCTACCAATTCATCCTTTTTCCCAAAACTTTCTCCCAACTCTTCCCACCATTTCAACCGTTCCTCTATACTCTTCCAGACTCTCCATTTGCCCCTACACCTCTATTCACACTCCCTTCACCCGACTATCATTCCCACAACCCTCATACTCTTGACCAAAGCCCATTGCCTTTACAGCTCCACGCTTTTACGACTTTGCTTATTTAAAGAAAACTGTAGAGGTTCAATATCATCTTAAGACAACTGATTTAATCCCCTTTCAAACAATAGCAAATGTAATACGAAAACCTTCCAACAATTTATATAAAAAGACACCACTCTTCAAAACTTGCCATTTTCAAAATAATCGCCCATGGCAATCTTGAGAAGACAATAAAGTCGATACTTTTAAAAGCCAATCTTTCAATAAAGTGGTACAAAACACCTCCCCACCTCCTTCTCAAACCCCATCTTTTCAAAAAACTTTCCCCAACGCCCCCACACCATTACAACTTATTGACAACTCTTCCTAAAACGCTTTCTATTGTTTCACCCGCAAACCCTATAGCCCTTTCTCTCAAACACCCTGCCTCCATTTGCCCACCTCTATTCGCGCCCTCTCATGCGCTTAGTCAAGCGCACCTCCTTGCGCTTACAGCTCCACGCTTTTACGACTTTGATTATTTACAGAAAACTGTAGAGGTTCAATATCATCTTAAGACAACTGATTTAATCCCCTTTCAAACAATAGCAAATGTAATACGAAAACCTTCCAACAATTTATATAAAAAGACACCACTCTTCAAAACTTGCCATTTTCAAAATAATCGCCCATGGCAATCTTGAGAAGACAATAAAGTCGATACTTTTAAAAGCCAATCTTTCAATAAAGTGGTACAAAACACCTCCCCACCTCCTTCTCAAACCCCATCTTTTCAAAAAACTTTCCCCAACGCTCCCACACCATTCCAACTTATTGACAACTCTTCCTAAAACGCTTTCTATTGTTTCACCCGCAAACCCTATAGCCCTTTCTCTCAAATACCCTGCCTCTATTCGCTCACCTCTATTCGCGCCCTTTACCCAATTATCCTTCCCATAACCCTCATACTCTTGACCAAACCCCTTTGCCTTTACAGATATACACTTTTATGATTTTAATTATTTACAGAAAAAAGGAAAACGCCAATATCATTTCAAACCAATTGATTGGCATCAGTTCCCATTCCTCAATTTTCTCCACCCTTTCCACCCATCTTCCCAAAAAACTTTCCCCAACGCTCCCACACCATTCCAACTTATTGACAACTCTTCCCAAAACGCTTTCTATTGTTTCACCCGCAAACCCTATAGCCCTTTCTCTCAAATACCCTGCCTCTATTCGCCCTCTTCACCCAACCATCCTTCCCACAACCCTCATACTCTTGACCAAGCCCCATTGCCTTTACAGCTCCACGCTTTTACAACTTTGCTTATTTAAAGAAAACTGTATAAATTCAATATCATCTCAAGACGGCTAATTTAATCCCCTTCAAAAAAAGGAAAAGAAAAAGGCAAATGTAAAATAAAAGAAACAACGGTGTGCACCATAGCCCCTATGCCCCCCCCTCAAAACCATGGAGCAAGGGCATAATCTAAAAGGATGCCTCTACATCATTGAGGGCTACAGACGTTTTTTCAGCGCTGCGTTTAATTGCCGTGTAACCTTATAATAAGATATCAAACGTTTGATAAAAGAAATATACAGTGCCATAATAGGGAGCGTTAAGAACAAATCCAAAAGCCCTCCCAGCAGAATCATTAAAACCACCGTGGCAGCTTCTAGCATTTCGTTATGCATTTTATCCTCTCCCCTTTATAAATTAATTGATTGGGGGACTTTAGTCACTTCTTCCAATTGCTGAATTTTCTTTTTTAGCCGAGAGGTTAAAATTTCACGAAGGATTACAATAACAGGAACCGTTGCCAAAATACAGACCGAGAAAACAACAAAGTAAAAAAAGAAAATATTCATAGAAACAAATCTCTTCTCATCGTGCAAAAAATTTATCTCTGTATAGAAAGTCACATAGACATAAACTTTGAAAACCATAACCATAAAAGAGAGGCATACGTGGATGACATAATCTTTATTGGAAAAAGAGAGCCATTTTTTAAACGCATAGGAACTTATTTCTGTGTTCAGCACTAAATTTTGCTGCACGATCTCTTTGAGGCTTTTTTTAGAGAAACAAAACTGCTGCGGCTGTTCTTTCATCAAACGTCTTTGTTTTTTCACTCTAAAATAGAGCCTCAAACGCTTAATTAAAGAATAATAAGGGGCCACAATGGCCATCGTGACAAAAAGAGCAAAAACCGTCACAGCCTCGATAAGAAAACAGCCAAACGGCAGAAAAAAAATAAAAAGGGCAATAATCTCACGCTTCATGGTGATCATCTTATCGAGAGATCTTTAGCGGTTTTGTTTCTTCTTTCAGCTTTTGCCTTATTTTTTTCAATTTGCGCTCTTTAAAACGATGAAGTCCCCAAAGGATTGGAAGAGGCGTGAGAAGACAAAACCAAATCAATACCGGTAAGAGAAAAATAAGAGACCCGATTCCCTCCCATCTTGTCCACTGCTCTGGCTCTACCAGAGCTTTTGCACCCGCAGGAACGTCTAAAGCCATCATGATAAGCCCCGTATAAAACATTGTGCAAAACATGATGAAAAAGGAGTGAGCAATCATTTGATCCCTTTTTCCCCCTTTATCGCTTACCACTGAAGATAGCTTAAATTTTTTGCATGAAAAGAAAGACTCTTCAAATATTGCGTTTTTCTCCTGCATTGATCCCCTCTGTTTTTCTTATTTTGACGCGTCATTTTTGCGTTTTATGTAATTTACCTAAATGCTTTATTTTTCTCAATAATTTTTTTCACCAATCTTAAATTTTACATCCATATATTCTACTTCCCCATCCTTCATGTAAAGAATATGGGGACGCGCTTTTTTTCCATCAATCTCACAAATCGTGTCCTTTTCGTATACCGTATATCCCTGTTGCCTTAATTCTTCTCTTTTTTCCTCGAGCAAATTTTCATAAACAGAGCGTCTTCTATTGCAAAAATTTGGATCTTTGATTCTAAAATAGTCATAACTCTCCACCTCCATAGAAAAACTCTTTGCCGTCTGTTGAAGCAGATCATAACTGGGCTGTTTTGTCTCTTCTACCGCCTTAGCAATCGCTATCGCGCGTTCTAAATGCTCTTCTTTAATGCTTGTCTCAAAGCCCAGTCTCTCACCTTTCATAAAGCTTTTGTGATGAGAATCTAAAGTTTCAACATCCCCTATCAAGGCTAGAGCTGCAAGATAACGCAGCGCATAAGATGAAAACTGAAGGTTCTCAACTTTGTGTTCCCACGGAAGAATGTGATATTGAGAGCGGAGCATGTTGCCAAGATCAACCTCGCCCATCGCCTTTTCTAAAGCTTTCTCAAGCGCATGGCGTAAACACCCTGCACTGATCTTTTCTTCAAAAATTTCTAATCCCTTCAGATCAAAACTCAATTCAAGAGCAATCAAACTTCCAGAATTATAAGGATCGATTGTTTGGCAAGCCGCCGCATGGATACCAGAAACCACCGCAATGGCACAATCAAATTGCGGATACCCCTTCTCAGCATTATAAAGAAACTGCACTTCACGATCTGGTAAAAAGAAGGTTGCCAAATGATCCCCTTTTTCTTCAATTTCTACCCTTCCCCCCAAACTCTTTAAAAGCGCCGTTGCACTTTCCAGCGTGACAATTTCCTCATCAGCAAGAGAAAAGGTTTTGAATTCTTTTTCCTCAAATGATGGTTTCATCATCGGTGTTTCTCTACTCAGTGGCTCAAAAGCGACCGATTGTTTAAGCACACGTCTTAATTCTTTCCTCACTTGGCAATATAATCTCACCCGCTTAAAAGCAGAATAATACAATGCCCAAATAAACATCATGACCACAGCAGAAAGCAGTGTAAAAAGCGTCACGCCCACACCCCATGAAAATAGGACAACGATATCCATATCTCTCATTTTTCCCTCCCCTTCACACGCTTGTTTGCCGATAGGTAGCCGCTATCCGTTGGTCAATTGCTTGCTCCAATTGAACAATCTTTTTTTTCAACAAATACGTAAAAATAACACGAACCACAAAAGCAACCGGGATCAATATAAAAATTAAATCTAATATAAACAGCATGATAACGAAGAGAATAGCCGCGACACTGGTTTCCCACTCTGTCAACTTCACCCCAAGCAATGCTGGTAAGAAGAGAGCCGTTCTCAAAGTTGAAAGAGTGAAAGTCATGCAAAAGATGACTTTATAATTTTTACGTGTCAAAAAAGCTTCTTCCAAAGAAAAAACCTTTGAGTTCCCATCCCATGCTGTATTTTTTTCATGGTGCTTCATTTTTTACCCCTCATTTGTCTAAAAAGCTATTTTCATGAAAAGATGCTTTTGTCCTTACAATGAATTCAATTTACCACGATCAACCGCTCATTTTTTCTCTTGATCAAACATCACGCCCATAAAAGGGCGTTCTACAAGGCATGAAAAGATAAAAAGATGTATATTCATTTTGCCCTCCTCTCCACGCACTTACTTTGTTAAGAAGGAATTTTCCTCCGCTTGGCTAATTACTTGCTTTAACTGAGCAATCTTTTTTTTCAACAAATGCGTAAAAATAACACGAACCACAAAAACAACCGGGATCAATAAAAAAAGAAGCGCTGATAGAACAATCAATATGAATATGAAAATGAAGAGACTATAATTCCACCAATCTGTCAAATCCCAATCAAATAACAGGACAAGTGCCACTTTAAAAGCCTCAAAAATAAAAGCAAAGCAAAAGATAACTTTATAATTTTTGCGTGTTAGAAATGTTTTTTCTAAAGAAAAATCCCGTAATTTCTGATCTGATGGTCCCCGGTCTGATCTTGAATTCCCCCCATTATGTCTCATTTTTCTCCCTCATTTATCTAAAATTTTAGGCCATTTTCATAAATCAAAACTTTGTTCCTGATAATGTTTGTTCCTGATCATGAAGGCCATTTATCACCATGAATGGCTTGTCGATCAATTACTTGCCTTTTCTTTATCTTTTATGAAAACAAGAAAGCATTTTTCTTTTAGCTTTAAAGAGCATATTTTCCCTCCGCATTTATATCTTCTCATTTGTCTTATTTCCTCATTGTCTGAATGTCTGTTTTGTCTTCTCAAGCTACCTTTTATAAAAGCCACCTCTATTGCACACCATCCCTATTAAATGCCATTCCCATAGAATACCATCTCTATAGAATAATCGTACACTTTCTCCTTCACTCTTGCCTGTAAAAGCCCACTTGTTCAGTTTCTGGCTCTAAAATTCTAAGGAGTGTTTTTCCCTAAGATAAGCACCTTTTACGAAGAGAGACAAAACAGTTCAAGAAAATCAGCTGCGCGTTGATTTGTCTTGAGAACAGCTTGCATCATCAAGCCATTACCAAAGCCTACCCTTGAACCATCATCAAAGCATGGTGGAAATGGATTTTATGCTTGTCTTAAAGCCTCCTATTAAAAGCTCATAAAGTCTTTTGTGCTCAAAGGGTCTTACCACCGCCCCTTAAAGCGCGAAAGCCCTAAGATATATGTAGAATAGAATGCTTTATTTTCTTCTTTTTCTTCACTTTTCCCCCTCATTTTCTTGATAGAGGATCATCGGTGTTTTTTTCTGCTCAACCTCTTCTTCCAGTTGTCGGATTATTTTCTTCAATTGATGAGTTACAATAAAAAGCATTATAAAAACAATGGGTAAGAAGAAAAAAATACAAACGAGCATCCATGCCAATGGCTCTAAGAGTGTCGCAGAAAAAAAGTCTTTCCTTCTCCATATCTTAACGATAAGAGTAATAACTGTTGGAAGTGTCACCATAACGGTTGAAAGAGTGAATATTTTTTTATAGTCGCCCAAAGTAAGCGAAAGCTTTTTTTGATCAAACAGGCTGCTATTTTTCATTTTTTCACTTTTGGGCGATCTGTTGTAAGGCACTATCGCGTTCATTCAACACGCGTTTTAATTCTTTTTTCACACGACAATAGAGCCGCGCACGCTTGATAAACAGATAATAAATGACAACAATGGGCACCCATATTAAAGCATTTAAGAGCGTATAAAATAGTATAGAACAGACTGCTAATGTTATAAGACTACTGGTCATTTTGTTCCCCCTTGCTCTTTTTCATTTTGCGCATTCTGCATACGAATTGCCTGATCGCGCTGTTCTATGGCTTCGTCCAATTTTAGAAGCGTTTCTCTTAATTTTCTGGTTAATTTTATGCACATGACCCCAATGATGGGAAAAACGAGAAAAATTCCCACCCATGTAAGGTTATAAATAATGCTCGTTTTTGAAAGCGGCATTATAAAGCTAACCATCCTATCCTCCCACCATACCAATTTTGCGATAGAAAAAGCAATTTGTAGAAGAGAAATAAGAATAAAGGTAAAAAAGATTATTTTACATTCTTTTGCATAAAGAGGCAGAGATTCTTTGAAATTAAGCAAGCGCATTTTTTCCTCAAGGGTCTTATGCGTGAGATTCTGTCTTTTCATTTCTTCCCAGTCATTGCGTAACTGTTGTATGGCTTGCTTTTGTTGCGTCGTATTCTTTTTCAATTCTCGAGCAAGTTTAAAGGACACCCTCATATGCTTGATCAACAGGTAAGGAAGCCTGATAATGACCATAAACATCAAAATGACAATAATGAAGACCCCTAAAAAAGCCAAATATTTTATCATAATGTTCCCTTTTTTTCTTTATCGCCTTTTTCTCTATCGCCTTGAAATGAAGTCATTATTTTCATTCTTCTACTCAAGCAAATGTTTCTAATTTTTTGACTGTTTTTTTCACGCCATAATGAAGGAGACCATGGAGAATTAAAATGACAGGTAAAGTGAAAGCACTACATACCAAAATAAATAAAAATGGTAGCGCACCAATAAAAAACAAAGCCAACGCACCACTATCACCACTATGGTGAATCGTATCTTTTGTGAGAAGAGATAAAAAAATCGTAGCACATGCGAAAAGCACAACCACAATACAAGCTATACAAGAGATGACTTTATAATCTTTTCTTGAAAGTTCCAAAGATTCTTCAAAAGAAAGAGCACTAAACTGTGTTGCAAGGGCTGTATGTCCCCTGTTCTCTGCCTGATAATGCCTCAAATTCTGCGCTGAACTCTTGTTTAGTTTGCATCGCATCTTAACGAACACGATTGTCCGTTTTATCAAAGAATAATAAAGTGCCAAGATGATCTTCACGGTAGAAAAGAGTACCATGATCCATGCAGAATAAATAAAGATAGTCGTCACTAAGGAGATCAATAATAAAGTTATTAAAAAAACAGTCAATTTTCCTCCTAGAGTCATTAACAAAGCAGTCATTTTCCCCCCCTATTGCATTCTGTTGAGAGAATGGCGTCTGGCTGTTGCTGTTTTGGCAATATTTCCCAAAGCTGCATCATTTCCTTCACGTCCCGTTTAAAGATAGCGAGGAAAATAGAAAAGAGTGAAAAGCATACCAAAAGAACGCCCAAAATAATCTGCGGTACAAAACATAGAAAAGCCCAAATGCTATTCCATCCTACATGACGAAGAAATTCAATCGCAGGATTGTTTTGAAAAGGCTGTAGAAGACTTTCTTGAAGCGCTTCTTGAAAATCTTGGTGCTTCATTGCTTGCAGCTGTTCCTTAGAAATGTGAAAAAGTTCCCAAGGCGTCATAGAAACAGCCGCAATAAAAAGCACCAACAAGAGGATAGCCAAGCAACAAATGATGACATAATCTTTTGTTGAGAGAACCATGCCCTTTTTAAAAGCGGCCGATTGATCCAATATGGATTGTGAGACAAAAGCCTTCTTCTCATAGGCAGATGGCTGTTGTGATTGATCTTTTATCATATGAAGAATCCCCCACGTCTAAAATACCCACGCTTTAATATTTGCAAACACAAGAAACAGCGTGGCGGAACCGCTTAGCACTCTTCTCATCATGAAGCAAGCACGAATAGTTTCTTTTCAGTGTTTTTTTTATTCCTTGAATATCTGACAAAATATAAGCTCTTAACACTTATAAACGTGCCTTTTTCCGTTATGGCAACCCCAGAGAACCTCTCCCTTAAAGGACATTGTTTTGAGAACACACCACTTAAAAACACCCTATTGGCGAAAAAACAAAGGTTTCATCTCTCATAAGCCCCCAGCTTTATAAAAGCCTCTCTTCATAAACGTCCTTTTCTTTAAAAAAACCACCTTTCTCTTAAATATCGCTTTTCTCTTAAATATCGCTTTTCTCTGGGGATCTTCTTATACAGCTGCTTTGGATAGGGCATCGCCCCCTTTAAACAACAGCCTCTCCCCATAATGAGATCCATTAAAACAGCAAAAGAAAATTTTAGCCTCTATAAAGGAGCAATAAAAGAACATTATAAAACCCAATCGCTTGATCCTTGAGCTTTTATTTTGAGTTTATAACTGATTATTTTATTTGAAAATAGAGGACATCTTATGTTATAATGATGAATATGAATAAGGTTGTTTTATAGCGTTTTCTTCCCCCTTCTCCCTCCAGCAAAACGCCTCTATAGAGGACTACCTTTATTAAGAGGGCTCTATGAAAGAATAAGGGCTCAAACAGCGTGATGGAGATCAAGTTTCTGGGGGTTCAGCGCTCAAAGATAAAAGCCTCTATATCCCTCAATACGCCCCTTATCATCCCCCATACACCTATGAGAAGAGACAAAAAACTTATGCGAAAAAATAAGGAGAAGCCCTATGGGACTTTATTTTTTTCATTCACATGTAAATGAAAATTTCTTTTCACTTTTTTTCTCGAGCCGTTGAGAAATCTATAGAAAGCAAATCATCCACGATTACTGCTAAAAAGATAAGGATAAGCATGATGGGGACGAGAATAAAAATGGGATGAAACACCTTAGCGATGATTTTTTTGCCCTACAACGTCGCTGTTCTTTATCCTTAAAAACCCCGTTTTTTTTGGTTTTGCAACGGCTCATATCCCCCGGTATGTTTCTTCTCCTCGTATTTTTTCTCTTTTGTATTTTCTCCCTCTTGTATTTTTTCAAGTGCTTTTTACAAATCCTGTCCCCCGCAATAGACAGTTTTTTTTCATTCAAATGGTAAATTCATGAAAATAGGTAAAAAACGCGGTAGACCGAAAATAACCGGCAAACAGAGAGAACCTAATGGTCGTATTTCACGCGCCAAAGGCCAAAGCAAGTCAGCATCTCAAGCAACCATTGAAATGCGTGCCAAACGCTTTGGCTTAAGCTTACAAGAAGCGAAAAATCCACTGGTGGGAAGCTATATTGGACGTCTTTGTTTGCTGGGCTATAAAGGGGATTCATCAGGCATCAGTCAAGAGCAATATGACACAGCACAACAATACTTACAAACCAGAAACGACTATTTATGTGCCAAAGGTTTGCCAAACGGCTATTATGACGGCTTTAAGCATAGCACCTCTGATGAGAAAGCAAAAAATCAATGGGTTGAAAAAGCAACGCAACGTTACGAAGCGATGCAAGAAGCGATTAAAGAAGCACAAAATCTGCATCGTCAACACAACTTTCATGCGGCATTACAATATCTTGTTAGTGAAGATCAGCCCCTACCAACGCTTGTTGACTCACTGCGCCTTGTTCTTGATGCCCTTTATAAACATTTTGACTGTTCTAGCCAAAAGAGCATTCGCTAAGAAACACCAAGGTTGTCTCCCCCCTTTAAAGATTAAAGCTTCTAAAACCCTACGCCCATTTAAAAAAATAAACCTCAATTACACTTGAAAACAACATTCCCTTAATTTAATAGGATTTGCGGGCTTAAAGTACAACAAACCCGCCTAAAAAAGAGCCCCTAGACCTTAAAAAAACACATCACAAGCGATCTTTAAGAAACATACACTTCTCAAAGAACAGTATTTTACGAGCATAACAAACCCGTCCCTCTTTTCAAAAAAAACTCTTTTGTTGTAAAAAGCTGCCTCCTCATATACCCTTCCTTTTTTAAAAGAAAGGTTCTTTACCCCATCAAAAAGCCATATCAAAAAAACTTTCCCATATAAGGCAATAATTTTCCAGGGACACTCCCAAATACACCCTATAAATGCGCTTTTTTCGTATCGCTTTATTTCCAGGATAAAAAAGGAAAAATCATTGTTTTTCTGTTGACAGAAGATGAAAAATCGTATTTAATGACAGATGCGGTAAAAGGGGTATTGCATCTAGATTTCATCATTAAATCACTGTTAAATCTTCATCGTTAAGTCTTCATGTTGTGAGAGGTTTTATAAAATCTGTTATAAAACCGTATATTTTGCAACAATGGAGAGGGACAATGCATAAAATAAAAATTACATAAAAAAAACAATACTGTATAAAGTAACAACAATACTGTATAGAATTGTATAAAATTTTACTGTTTAGGGGGTAAGCATTAACTGTTTGAAGGGTTAAAAATTTACTGCTTAAGAATAGCTTTCATTTTTTTTAGTTGCCTTTGTTTTGTCGCACCCAAGCCAGTCTTTTGAAATATACTCAGTTTTTTTTAAGCTATTCAGAGAAACCTGGCTTCATGCTCCCTTCTCATAAAGCGCCCGCAACAAAGCACCCTATAAAGCACCCACTCCCCCATAAAACCACTGATGCAAGAGATCACAAAAATGACGCGCAACATACAAACAGTAATAAGCTGAACACAGCGATCTCTATCGATTCACAGTACATTTTGAGCCGCCCCACACTGTAAAGCTTTACATCTTAAAGGCATGAGGCTTATAAACCCACATTGCTTTGTAAAGAAATGATGCCTTTCAAGCCAAGAAAAACACTTGAGATCCTCAAACCTTTCTCCTTAAAATTTTTCCATGTTATTCACTCAAAACTTTAAAGCACAATCAATAAGCCTAAAAAGAGCCCCCACACCTTACAAAAACACATCACAAGCGATCTTTAAGAAACATACACTTCTCAAAGGAGAGTGTTTTACAAGCATAACAAACCAGTCCCTCTCTTCAGACACCCCTCTGTTATAAAAAAACACCTCTCTCATATATCTTTCCCCCACTGTTGCCCCCCTGTTAATGGTCTGAGACAACCTGAACACTTGAGACCCACAAAAGTGCGCTTATCCCTTCCATCCGATTTGCGGGCTTAAAGCACAACAAACCAGCCTAAAAAGAGTCCTCACCTTTAAAAAAACACATCACAAGCGATCTTTAAGAAACATCCCCCCTCAAAGGACAGTGTTTTACAAGCATAGCAAAATAATTTGATCATAAAGGACGAAAATGATCTTTTTCGCGGAAAAAAATCCCCAGGGCTTTCACAGGGAACATTTGTTGAAAAAAGGCTGTCCTCTCTTCATGGAAATGGACCCGATACTAAAAAGAACTTAAGATATAAAAAACGTTGCAAACACCTGCAAATTTCTACCACCTTTTACAGATTTTACAGCTGTAAAAAACACGCAGATTTTTTTAAAACGAAGAAAGATTCTGGTTTTAAAAGTAAAAAATCGCAAAGATAACTTTTTTCTTAATCTTCAAGAGACAAGTGCTTTTTTTTCACAACATCATTTGGTCAAAATGTAAGAAAATAATATTGCCGATCAATGATCAAGAGATAAAATTAATCGTATGAAACCACAAGATTCACCTCCTCCTCGTTCATCCCCAACACCAGAAGGGGCAAGCGCACAAGAAAGCGCACATGCACGAGAAGATCAGAGCACCAATGAATCCTTAGAAAGCCTTATTGCCCGTTTACAAAAAAACGCCCTAGAAGAAGAAAATGCTCCCCCTAGCTCTGAAGAATTAAAGGCGATTATTGCCGGTTTAGAAGATGATCTCATCACGGGTCATTGGATTTTGGCTAATTATGAAGATACCGATATTAGACTGATGCCATCTCTCGTAGAAAAAGCCAACAGAAAATATCCAGGGATGAATCTCAAATTAGCTCTTACCGCTGAAAAACTGACCCATGCACTCAAAGAAACAATCGAAAGCGGCGCAAAATCTTGCCAATTTATCGTAAATTTGGGGAGCAGAATCCATTTTGCGGCAATGGATTATAAAGTTATTGATGACAAAATATCTTTGATCATGTTTGAACCGACAACGTTCAATAATATTAGTGCTTATAAACTAGGGATAAAAATCAATCAAACCCTTGCAAGTTTTCCACTGCCTTCTTATTCTTTTGCCATGGCAGAAATGGATATTCAGCGAAGCTCGTCTGAATGTGGGATTTTTAGTTTGAACCTTGCCAAAAAACTTCATCTTGAATCTGATAAATTAACAAGAATGCACCAAGATAATATTAAGGGCGTATTATGTGAACAAAAAACACCTCTACCTCCTGAAAAGTTAGATTCTTATCTTCCCTCTCGTTTATATAAACATGCGCAAGGGCGAAGACGTCTTGAACAATATCTAAAAGCCAATCCAGAAGCCGCGCATGAAAAAGTCAACAAAAAAGGGGAAACGCTAACCGAAAGGTTTGAAAAAAACTTAAACGAAAAAGAGGGAAAAACCGTCTCTGTTTCTCCTCACAAAAAAAGAATTACGGAATACAAAGCTTTGATGATGTAATTTAAGTCTTTTTCCCTATTTCCTCTTCATCAAGCACAAAGCGCTACTTCTTTATAGCTAAAATTCCTCTCAAGTTTAAGAAGAGCTGGCAAATGAGCTTTTCCATTCGTAAAGCAAAAAGAGCAAACAACTTGTCTGTTAAGAGCAAAAGGCTGTTGTCTTATCAAATATTCTCTCAAAACCAGCTCTTCTTAAAACCGTATCAAAATTCCAAAGCTCTTGTTTGCAATAATCCTTGATGTAGATAGACAGAACGCTGAACGAGTAAAATAGTTGAATGCTTTCTTCTTCAATCAAAGCCTATACTCATGCTTATTTTTCTGAGCTTATCACTTTATCTCAAGCACTTTTATGCCATCAGATCAAACAACCGCAAGTAAAATACGCTTATCGTACCTCAATCAACACCCCCCTCTTTTCCCCCACAAAACATCTTACTCTTTTGCACCACTATCCTTTTCTCAAAAGAGAAAAATATAACACGCCACATCCCTTTATACAGAAAGTTTGCATCCCTTAAAACCCGCATCACTACCCACACCAGCCCCTCCCCCAACACCACAATGAACATGCCTCGTATTATCTCATACCAGCCTTACCGCACGAGCAATATCTTCTAGCGTTCTATACAAACTCCCTCTCACTCAAACTCTTGCGAACAACCATACCCGTGCATCTCCCCCACCCCCCACCAACAAGACACCCTTTTTTAAAAAACAGCACACAGAGAAAATCAAAACCAATCCTCACCATCAGCCAAAATCCCCCCAACCATCCCCCCTTGGAATGTCCACTGGAAATATCCACTAGAAATGTCATGACCAACCTTTTGATTTCATCAGAATTTTACGTCTGTTCTATTTTTGAAGCGTGAAAAAATTCATTTTTAATCTATCGACCAGCCTCACAATCATGTGAGGCTTTATTTTATGGAGAAGCAAATGAGAAAAATATCGTCAGAAGGGCTTGCACTCATTAAGCAATGGGAAGGATTGCGTTTAGAAGCCTATAAAGATAGCGTTGAGGTTTGGACAATCGGCTATGGTCATACCAGTACGGCTGGCAAACCGTTTGTTCACAAAGGCATGATCATCACAGAAAAAGAAGCCGAAGAAGTTCTTTTACAAGATTTAAGACAATTTGAGAATGCCATTGAAAAAAATGTAACGGTTTCCTTAACAGATGAACAATTCGCCGCGCTCGTATCGTTTTGCTATAATGTAGGAATAGTGGCTTTTTGCAAGTCGACCTTGCTAAAAAAGCTCAATAACAGTGAATATGAAGCCGTTCCTTCTGAATTACAAAAATGGACGAAATCGGGTGGAAAACGCCTTCACGGTCTTGTACATCGTCGCGCAGCAGAAGCGGGGTTATGGGCAAAAGGCGCTTATGTTTCTTCCAATTATCAAACGGTTGAAACAAAAGAAGCTTTGAGTTTTCTCAAAGCAGAAGCACTTCCCCCCATTATTGGTTCTTTTTCTGGGCTTGGAGGCTTATTAGCAGGCAATGGTCCCATTCAATGGGCGTTGGCAACCATCATGGTTTTAGCCGCCTGTTTTGGCATTTTCTTTGTAGCCAAACGCTTTCAGGAGCAACGCTTATGATGGAATGGATGAAAAAAAATTTGATGATCACAGGAGCGGCTCTGACCGCTTTTTTTATCGCTTTAGCAAAAGCTTTTAGGCTTGGAAAGGAGATTGAACAGCAAAAGCAAACAGAAAAAATACTAAAGTCATCAACAACACGACTAGAGGTAGAAAATGAAATTAATCAAAAAAGTGATGCTGATGTGCGCGCTGCTCTTAACCACTGGCTGCGCGATAAAAACAATCAATGAGCCTTCATCCTGTGTTGGCTGGATGCCCATTTATTTAGACCAAAAAGATCTTACAAACATCAGTTCAAATCTCGCCAGAGAGATTTTAAAGCATAACAAACAAGGGGAAGGCTTGTGTGGGTGGAAACATGGCTAGAAAACAGACAGAGCTTACAGAAAAGGAAAAAGAAATTCTTCAAGAAATCATCATGACGTATAAAAGTGTAAAAATAATGTCACGCTATACGAAGTGGGTTATATTCATCATTATCTTATTAGCGCTTGATTTTTCCCGGATCATGGATGCCTTGGCAAGTATTTTTACACAAAAATCGAATATTCAGCTCTAAAATAAATCATGAAACATGAGACGTGTTCAATCTTTTAAAAGACATCTGTTATTTTGAAAATATGGGAAGATATTATGCATGATTTTTCACGTCTCATGAAAAGTTTTACACGCTTTACAAACACGATTATGCAATGAATTTTCAGGCATTCAGGCATGATAGCGACATTAATTCTATCAATATGAAAAGAGATTTTAAAAAAAACATGGGAAAGAAATTTAAACTAACAAAAGAAAATAATCAGGGAAAACAAACATGCCAACGGGGATCTTTTAAACAACATATTGATATACAGAAAATTTTATCTTCATTATCCATACCATTGCGAAGCATTTAAAATCATTCAAAGATTTTTTTAATAAACGCGTCCGTGAGCAACAGAAATCGTATTATGCTAAAGAATACTCCTCTCCTTATTTATGAAGCATAGAAACATAAAGGTCATCGCCTATAAGTTCCATACACTTCGCGGGAGTATTATACAACACACCAACCCCTTGTACCACAACACCACCCCTCGTACCACGCACCAACCCTCGCACCACAGCATCACCCCCCACACCACAGCACCACCCTATACCACTCAGTCACTCTATCGCGAAATGGGCTTGAAAGTGTAATGTCTCATCTTTTCTGCTGTTTTCTGTAAATTTGTAAAATCGTAAAAACGTTTAACTGTAAAGGTAAAGGATGTATGCTTTTCTCCGCACCACAGCATCAGCCCCCACACCACAGCGCCAGCCCCTTGCACATCACATACCAACCCTCGCACCACAACATCACCCCCTACACTACGGCACTAACCCACATACCCCCATACCATTCAGTAACTCCACTGCGAAATGGGCTTGAAAGCGCAATATCTCATCTTTTCTGCTATTTTCTGTAAATTTGCAAAATCGTAAAAACGTGGAAATGTAAAGGCAAAGGATGTATGCTTTTCTCCGCACCACACACCAACCCTCGCACCACAGCATCAGCCCCCACACCACAGCGCCAGCCCCTTGCACATCACATACCAACCCTCGCACCACAACATCACCCCCTACACTACGGCACTAACCCACATACCCCCATACCACTCAGTAACACCATCACGAAATAATCTTGAAAGCGCAATATCTCATCTTCTCTGCTGTTTTCTGTAAATTTGCAAAATCGTAAAAACGTGGAAATGTAAAGGATGTGCACTTTATCAAGAGCATGAGGGATTAGAGATAATTGGATGAAGAGTGGGACGAATAGAAGTATAGAAGAAAATGGAGAGAGTGGAAAAGCACAGGGGGAAAAGGTTGAATTGGTACCACCCTCCACACCACAGCACCAGCCCCTTGCACATCACGCACCAACCCTTGCACCACGGCATCAGCCCCCACACCACAGCACCAAACCCCGCACCACAGCACCACCTCCTACACTATACGGCACCACCTCCACACCACGGTACCAACTCCTTGCACCACAACACCACCCACGCACACCACACACCAACCCTCGTACCACGGCATCAGCCCCACCACCACTCAGTAATACCATCACGAAATAATCTTGAAAGCGCAATATCTCATCTTCTCTGCTATTTTCTGTAAATTTGCAAAATCGTAAAAACGTGGAAATGTAAAGGATGTGCACTTTATCAAGAGCATGAGGGATTAGAGATAATTGGATGAAGAGTGGAACGAATAGAAGTATAGAAGAAAATGGAGAGAGTGGAAAAGCACAGGGGGAAAAGGTTGAATTGGTACCACCCTCCACACCACAGCACCAACCTCTGTACCACGCACCAAACCCTTACACCACGGCATCAGCCCCCACACCACAACACCACCCCCTTGCACCACAACACCACCCACGCACACCACACACCAACCCTCGTACCACGGCATCAGCCCCACCACCACTCAGTAACACCATCACGAAATAATCTTGAAAGCGCAATATCTCATCTTCTCTGCTATTTTCTGTAAATTTGCAAAATCGTAAAAACGTGGAAACGTAAAGGATGTGCACTTTATCAAGAGCATGAGGGATTAGAGATAATTGGATGAAGAGTGGAACGAATAGAAGTATAGAAGAAAATGGAGAGAGTGGAAAAGCACAGGGGGAAAAGGTTGAATTGGTACCACCCTCCACACCACAGCACCAGCCCCTTGCACATCACGCACCAACCCTCGTACCACGCACCACCCCCTCCGCACCACAGCACCAAACCCCACAGCTCCCACACCACTCAGTAACTCCATTGCGAAATGGGCTTGAAAGCGCAATATCTCATCTTTTCTACTATTTTCTGTAAATTTGCAAAATCGTAAAAACGTTGAAATGTAAAAAACAATAAGAATGTGTGCTTTGTAAAAGAAATAAGAGAAAAATGATGGGGATGGGAAGACAAGAAAAAAGCATAAAATGAAAGAGATGAAAGATGCCATGCTGCTCGTGAAACCATCAGAGCCCCGGTATATTGGGAACCATAAAGATAGCCATGAAAGATAAGAAATGAGAGCAAAGCTTCTTTTCGATGTAAAGAAAACCCCTTTCAAGAGCGTGAAAAGTAAAAGAAATAGACAAAAAAAACGGGTCTTTTCGACCCGTTTCTTTATTCTTTTTAGGGGAAAAAAGCTTAGAAATCCATTCCGCCCATTCCACCCATTCCGCCAGCTGGCATTGGAGGCATTGGAGCCTCTTTCTTTGGCATTTCAGCAACCATTGCTTCTGTTGTAATCAGAAGGCTTGCAATGGAAGCTGCATTCTGAAGAGCAGAACGGACCACCTTCACAGGGTCAACAATTCCCAAAGCAATCAAATCACCAAATTCACCCGTTGCGGTGTTGTAACCAAATGTGTCAGTATTATTTTCTAATACTTTGCCAACAATGATAGCTGCTTCTTCACCGGCATTGGTTGCAATTTGACGTGCAGGTGCTTGAAGAGCACGACGAACAATATTGATACCCGCTTCTTGGTCAGGATTGCTTCCCTTAACGCTCAACGCACTTGCTGCACGCAACAATGCGGTACCACCACCAGCAACAATACCTTCTTCCACAGCGGCGCGTGTTGCATTCAAGGCATCATCCACACGGTCTTTCTTTTCTTTCACTTCAACTTCTGTTGCCCCACCCACACGGATAACAGCAACACCACCAGCGAGCTTAGCCAATCTTTCTTGCAATTTCTCACGGTCATAGTCAGAAGTTGTTTCTTCAATTTGCGCTTTAATCTGATTAACGCGTGCAGTAATTTCAGCCTTTTGTCCAGCACCATCAATAATGGTGGTGTTTTCTTTAGAAATATTCACTTTCTTAGCACGACCAAGCATATCCAAAGTGACATTTTCAAGCTTAATGCCCACATCTTCAGAAATCACCTGACCCGATGTCAAGATAGCGATATCTTCAAGCATTGCTTTACGGCGATCACCAAATCCAGGTGCTTTTACAGCAGCAATTTTCAAACCACCGCGCAACTTGTTCACCACGAGCGTTGCCAAAGCTTCGCCTTCCACATCTTCAGCGATGATAAGAAGAGGTTTGCCAGACTGCACAACCGCTTCCAAAACTGGGAGCAAGGATTGCAAATTAGACAATTTCTTTTCGTGAATAAGGATGTAAGGATCATCAAGATCCGCCACCATTTTTTCAGCATTGGTCACAAAGTAAGGGGAAAGATAGCCACGATCAAACTGCATTCCTTCCACAACTTCCAATTCGGTTTCAGCCGTTTTAGCTTCTTCCACGGTAATGACGCCTTCATTGCCAACTTTTTCCATGGCATTTGCAATCATTTTCCCAATTTCTTCAGCACCATTGGCAGAAATGGTTCCAACTTGTGCAATTTCTGCTGAAGTTTGGATTTTTTTGGCTTTTTTGAAAAGATTAGCCACCACTTCATCCACAGCAGCATCAATCCCGCGTTTAAGATCCATAGGGTTCATGCCCGCAGCAACGGCTTTAACGCCTTCTTGCACAATCGCCTGTCCCAAAACAGTTGCCGTTGTTGTTCCATCCCCAGCAATATCATTGGTTTTAGAAGCAACCTCGCGCAACATTTGCGCACCCATATTTTCGAACTTGTCTTCTAGTTCGATTTCCTTTGCAACGGACACACCGTCCTTTGTGATACGCGGTGCACCAAATGATTTATCAATCACCACATTGCGCCCTTTAGGGCCGAGTGTCACCTTAACCGCATTAGCAAGGATATCGACACCGCGCAACAAACGCTCACGCGCTTCACGGCCAAATTTGACTTCTTTAGCAGCCATTTAATTTCTCCTTGGAGTTTTTTTTAAATAGTACATAATGAAAAATTGAGCGTTTTTTTTAATTAGCCCATAATTCCCATAATGTCAGATTCTTTCATGATTAAGAGGTCTTCCCCATTAATCTTGACTTCAGTTCCAGACCATTTTCCAAACAAAATACGGTCCCCTGTTTTGACCTCTAAAGGCACGCGCTTTCCGTTATCATCCAGAGCGCCATTGCCAACGGCGATCACTTCGCCTTCTTGTGGTTTTTCTTTTGCTGTATCAGGAATGATAATCCCACCAGCGGTTTTATTTTCAGATTCAACCCGACGAACAACGACACGGTCGTGAAGTGGGCGGAATTGTATATTAGCCATGTTTTAAATCCTTAAAACTGAACATAATTGCATTAATCTTAGAAGGTTCTTGCTAGCACTCTCTAGGTGTGAGTGCTAACACTATCCAAGATATAAAATCGGCCTTTCTCAATGTCAAGGATAGCCATAAAATAATTTCTCTATAAATAAAGCTTCCACGTCTTGCTTCTTCTATCCATTTCGCGTTATCTAACTTTTTTAAGAACCCGCGAACAAATAAAGGATCTTATATCATGGTTGAAACACGTCAGGAAACGGATAGCTTTGGAACGATTTCGGTGCGCCAAGATCGTTATTGGGGAGCACAAACTGAACGTTCTCTGCATAATTTTAATATTGGCAGTGAAAAGCAGCCTCTTACCATCATTTATGCCCTAAGCCTTGTGAAAAAAGCTGCTGCTCTTGTCAATATGGACAAAGGCAAACTTTCTCCCAAGATCGGCAAAGCGATTGTCGCAGCGGCGGATGAAGTTCTCTCTGGTGCTTTTGATGACCATTTTCCCCTTTCTGTTTGGCAAACAGGCTCAGGGACACAAAGCAATATGAATGTCAATGAAGTGATCGCCAACCATGCCAGCATGCTTTTGGGGGGCAAACTGGGAAGCAAAAAGCCCGTTCATCCCAATGATCATGTCAATATGAGTCAATCCTCCAACGATTCCTTTCCCACGGCACTTCACATTGCCACCACGCTGCAAACACGCCAACATCTTTTTCCTATTCTTGAAGCACTCATTACCACTTTCAAGAAAAAAGAAGAAGAGTTTGCCGACATCATCAAAATTGGACGCACTCATACACAAGATGCCACCCCCTTAACGCTTGCACAGGAATTTTCAGGTTATCGGGTTGCGCTCGAAGCCAATCTTCATCGGATTGAAACAGCCCTTGCTGATGTTCAAATGCTTGCTCAAGGCGGAACAGCTGTGGGAACAGGGCTCAACGCCCCAAAAGGCTTTGACGTTGCCTTTGCTCAACACATCAGCACTCTCACAGGAATACCCTTTAAGACAGCACACAATAAATTTGAAGCGCTTGCTCATCATGGTGCTCTTGCGCATTTCCATGGCAGCTTGAATGCCTTAGCCGCTGATCTCTTTAAAATTGCCAATGACATTCGGTTTTTAGGTTCTGGTCCCCGTTCTGGCTTAGGCGAACTCAACTTGCCTGAAAATGAACCCGGCTCCTCTATTATGCCCGGCAAGGTTAACCCCACCCAGTGTGAAGCCATGACCATGGTTGCAGCGCAAGTTTTTGGCAATCATACAACTGTCACCTTTGCCGCCAGTCAGGGACATTTTGAACTCAACGTCTATAAACCTGTTATTGGCTATAATGTTTTACAATCAATAACGCTTCTTGGGGATTGCATGCGCTCTTTTGATATGCATTGCATTCAAGGATTACGCGCCAATCGCGTTCATATTCACGCCCTTATGGAGCGCTCACTGATGTTGGTCACAGCTCTTGCCCCAGAAATTGGCTATGAAAAAGCCGCTGAAATTGCCAAAGCAGCGCATAAAAATGATACAACTTTGCGCACTGAAGCCCTCAAAGCAGGTGTTTCTGGAGAAGATTATGACCGGCTGGTTGATCCCAAAAAGATGATCGCTCCTCAATAAAGAAGAGGAAAACATCTTCAACCTTATCCCTCAAAGCCATCGGGGTGCCCGCGCCCCGATGATAGTTGCCCACAGTATTTCTTTTAAACTCTCATCTTCATTTTAGCTCTGATGAAAAGGAACGCTTGCCCCAGAAATTGGCGATGAAAAAGCCACTAGAATGCAAATGCCTTAGCCGCTGATCTCTTTAAAATTGCCAATGACATTCGGTTTTTAGGATCTCATCCCCGTTCTGGCTTAGGCGAACTTAACTTGCCTGAAAATGAACCCGGCTCCTCTATTATGCCCGGCAAGGTTAACCCCACCCAGTGTGAAGCCATGACCATGATTGCAGCGCAAGTTTTTGGCAATCATACAACTGTCACCTTTGCCGCCAGTCAGGGACATTTTGAACTCAACGTCTATAAACCTGTTATTGGCTATAATGTTTTACAATCAATAACGCTTCTTGGGGATTGCATGCGCTCTTTTGATATGCATTGCATTCAAGGATTACGCGCCAATCGCGTTCATATTCACGCCCTTATGGAGCGCTCACTGATGTTGGTCACAGCTCTTGCCCCAGAAATTGGCTATGAAAAAGCCGCTGAAATTGCCAAAGCAGCGTATAAAAATGATACAACTTTGCGCACTGAAGCCCTCAAAGCAGGTGTTTTTAGGAGAAGATTATGACCGGCTGGTTGATCTTAAAAAAGATGATCGCTCCTCAATAAAGAAGCCGATAAAGAAGAGGAAAACATCTTCAACCTTATCCCTCAAAGCCATCGGGGTGCCCGCGCCCCGATGATAGCTATCCACAGTATTTCTTTTAAACTCTCATCTTCATTTTAGCTCTGATGAAAAGGAACGCATGCCCCAGAAATTGCCTATGAAAAAGCCACTAGAATGCAAATACCTTAGCCGCTGATCTCTTTAAAATTGCCAATGACATTCGGTTTTTAGGATCTCATCCCCGTTCTGGTTGAAACGAACGAGAAGAATGGTTCATCATTTGCCCTGAATGAAAATTGACATGAAAGAAAACCGGAAGAATACGCTCCCCCTTCACCCCTTATGATTGTTCATATCCCCCTTTTAATATTCTCCCCCTTTTTAATATCCCATTGAATCAATCCAAACGGTGCGCTTGGATCGTCATAAGTAAGCATGGCATATCGATAAACAACAATTGAAAAAAGGGGCTCTTTTTCTCAAATCCTCAAGGTTATCATCCCCAAGACTATCGTCATACAAAGCCCCTCACAATATTGAAAAGCAGTAAAGAATAGGAAGAACTCCCGCTGCCCTTTTTAAAGATGAAGGACAGTGATATTCAGCATATATTAAGCATAAATAACAGCCATTATGGATAATTTATTTATACATAAATAATAAAAAAGTATTTTCATATCTTAGAAATAATATTTTTCAACAAGATAAAATTTTATTAATTACATCATAATGGTTTATATAACACAGAGAACACTGCAAGAACATATCCCCCAAAAATCCTTGAAAATTAAAATTTTTTAAGGGAAAGCAGCAAGATAAACACATTTAAAAAAACGCTTAATACTGAAAAATTATGGATTTCGCGCGTATTTTATTTTTTCATAATGAAATTATATATAGATTTTTTTAACTAATTTATGCATAATATATTATGTAC
>NZ_LR607232.1:0-11792 GCF_902162175.1 Bartonella saheliensis | reverse complement strand
AAACAGTGATAAGAAAGAGATTATAAACACCTTATGCCTTTAAACTAAAGCTTTCAATTTTGATTATCCAATAACTAAAAAGTAACAAAAACGATTACAAAGGCTGTTTTATCAGTGTGTGTTACTTTTTTCACTAAAAACAGTTTGCTTCTTGTTCTGAGTTTTTTCACTCATTTTGCTATTGAAGCTAAAGAATACAATTTTCTGCAATTTAACATAGTTTAAGAAAATAATGACAGGATATCGGAGTTTATGCATCACCCATTTCAGTGTCAAGAAGGCGTTGCAGGTCTATAATGTAATAACGTTGTAATGCGTTATCTACACTGCTTTGTGCTTTTGCTTGCCACGCTTCTCGAGCTGATTGATAATCAGGAAAAATACCAACAACATCTAAATCATCAATATTCTTAAATTGATTACTATTAAGATTTTTTAACTCCCCACCAAACACAAGATGCAAAGATTGCTTTTTCTCAGTGGCTTCAGTCATATGTGCCTCCATATCGTCCAAGAAATTTTAGTGAATTTTTTATGTGATTAAACTAACTTTGCCTGACGAACAACATCTATCATATCTTGACAGCAATTATTTTTACCAGCAATCAAAATCCCATATTGATAAGGTTCAATTCCGTAAAATATAAAGGGTGTATCAAGGGATAAAAAACACCCCCCGCATTCTTGTAAAATAAGATCAGCCGCAGCAATATCCCATGCATGACAATTCGGACGAACCAATACAATATCAATCTCATTTTGAGCCACAAGGACAATACGATAGGCAAGAGAAGGAATATGGCGATAAAAATTGATTTTATTGCAAAAGTCTTTCGGCAATTTTTGTGCTAATGATTTATCAATTGAGATTTTATACTTATCGTTAATTTGAGATGTTAAAAGAGGGAGCTTTGTGCCATTTAATGTTGCACCTCCACCATTGACAGCAGCATAAACATCCCCCTTCGCTGGGCATTGCAAGACACCTACGATAGGGCGCCCATTCTCAATAATAGCAATTGAAATACACCAATAAATGCTGCCTGAAAGAAAACCACGCGTTCCATCGATAGGGTCAACCACGAAAGAGCGCTCATAAACACTGTGTTCTCGATCATCTTTTGTTTCTTCTGAAATCCATCCATAATTTGGGCGTGCTCTCAGAAGTTTTTCTTTCAAAAAGTGATCAATTGCAAAGTCTGCTTCACTAACTGGTGAATCGCCTTCTTTCATCCAAACATTTAATGTAGATCCAAAATACTTCATTGCTAGATCTCCTGCCTCTCGACACGTATCAAGCAGCAGATTTAGATCAGAAGAATGATGCGTGTTATTGCCCTGCAAGTGTCATTCCTTCAATTAATAATGTTGGAGCTGCTGTACCATAACGCCGATCAATATCGTTTGCAGGTGTTAAATGTGCTAACATGTGGAGCAAATGAGAACCTAACGTTACTTCGCTTACTGGATAAGCAATTTCGCCATTTTCGATCCAAAAACCAGATGCACCACGGCTATATTGTCCGGTAACAAAATCAATGCCATGCCCGAATAATTCTGTGACATAGAATCCACTTTGCAAAGCTTTGATCATATCATGAGGTGATATATTTCCCGGTTCAATAGCAAAATTGGTGCTGGATGGCTGGACCAGTGATGCTGAACGTACACCATGACCATTGGTTTTAAGCCCCAATTCACGTGCTGAAGATGATGAAAGAAGCCAATTTTTTAAAATACCGTTTTCAATGATATTTAATGCTTGTCCCTCTACTCCTTCTCCGTCGAAAGGGCGAGAAGCATTCCCACGTAGTCGCAAGGGTTGATCTGTCACATGAACATCTGGTTTCATGATTGCTTTGCCCAAGAGATTTTGTAAAAGACTCGTTTTACGCGCCACAGATGCTCCATTGACCATAGAGGCAATATGCCCAGCAATTCCACGAGCCGTACGCGGATCAAAAATAACATCTACAGTTCCTGTTGTAGCACGAACTGCTCCCAAACGTCTAACGGCTCCAACACCTGCATTTCTTCCCACAGTTTCTGCGGCTTCCAGATCAGAAAAATGGAGAGCAGTTGTATAATCGTAATCCCGCTCCATCCCTGTTCCTTCACCAGCAAGGGCACTACAAGAACGTGAAAAACCACTGGAGTGATAAGCACCACAGAAACCATCGCTGGTGACAAGAACAAAACCACTATGACCATAAGCTGCCGTAGCCCCACCAGAATTGCTTACTCCTTTAACATCAAGGGCTGCCGCTTCTATTTTTAAAGCATCTTCTGTTAAAAAATGACTGTGCGGAACAAAATCATCAAAAAGATCAAGATCTTTAGGATGTTTAACCAAAGATTCTTTATCTGCCAAACCTTCAAATAAACTGTCAGGAGAAGCTTTTGCCATTGCAACAGCACGTTCTGCAAGTTCTTGCGGATAAGCTGCTAAATTAGCAGAAACACTTGCTACTTTTTTTCCGACAAAAACCCTTAATGTAAAATCATTGCTTTCTGAAGCTTCTGTCGACTCAACTTTTCCAAAACGAACCGATACACTGGTTGAGTGTGTGCGGACAATAATAGCATCAGCAGCATCTGCCCCAGAACGTTTTGCCGATTCAATCAATGAAGCGGCTTTATCAATCTGGTTTTTGTCAGTCATCATGGACTCCCTTAAATATTAATGATTCATATGGATAAGCAATTTGGCACATTTATATAAAATGTGAATCTTATATACTCATCGATAAAAAAATATGCATCATGAACGCACTTTTCTTCAAAAAATTCAGCAATTTCCTTTTTAGCTTTTTTCAAAAAGGTGCAATACATTATCAATTTTTAGGATTCAACCATTTCACTCTATCGTATGTTATTGCATAAGTCAAAATCGTCTTTATCATCAAATCACTAGGAAATTATGCAATAGCACTTGGCTTCATTTCAATTTTCAAGTGTTCCAATAATTGGTAGATATCCTAAACTATGTATTCTCTTGCCATGAAGCTCTAGCAGACTTTCATACTATTTTTCCTATGGTACTCTTTAATTTTCGCGAAAACATAAGGAAATACCACGATAATACACCGTCTTTAATATTTAGGGTCTCTCTCCTCATGAACAAAATAATTTTGTAAAATTCTTGTAAATGAAAGACAAACAATAGAAAATGCAAAAGATAATCTCATTTGTTATGATTTTATCAAGAACAGCAGTCATTATTTTTTTGACTATAGATAATTTAGCACAGACTTTTTTCATATTTACCGAAAATAAGCTTATCATCATTACACTCACTCTCGATATTACCGGATATAATTAATGAATATCTTGCCTTTTTTATGCGCCATAATGAACCAGCGACGATGTTATTCAACAAACAGTTTAATGACTCCTTTTACATCCATTCTTCAGTTTATTTAAAAAAGCAGAATATCGTTTCAGCTAAATGTGCAAGAATGGTCGTTTATAATCTTTTAGCAGACAAAAAGATATTTGACAGTAAAGAAACATCTTTGCATATAAAAATTAATCATTTTTCGAAATGATATGCCCAATGAAGCTAAGCCAGTTTTGATAGAATAGATATTCTAGGCACTTTATGATTGTGCGTCTTTCAAACTGCATTCTTTAAAAGAGCTCAATAAAGCAGACATGATTAGCTTGTAAAATTCTTATAAAATAACAATTAGCAACAGTAGCTTTCTTAGTTGTCAACAAAAGGAGCATTTTATAAAAGCTTGGGTGTAGAAGCGATGCGCCATAATGATTTGATAAAAGTTAAATAAATAATCCCAAAGTACTCTGTGAATGGTTATCTCGTAAAATACCATTGGTTCAAAGACTTAATTCTCACGCAGGCCATAAACCTATACTATTTCTCTTTTTGCAACAATATCAATTCTCTTCAAAATTAAGCATTCCTATGAGATAGTTTTATCTCCAGTAAGAGCACGCCGGCTCATTTCAATCATCGCATAACGAAGGTGTTGCTTAATTTTTGTACCAATAATCATTCCAAAGAGAGGAGCAAGTAAGCCAGACATTGTTACTGTATGACGAATTTTATTTTTTGAAGAGTCTGAATCTGTTGAAATAATATACTCATGATTGAAACTCATGCGCGTAAAAGGAAGTGTGGCATAATCAGAAAAACAAACGTTTTTAATAACTTTATCAAGTATAAAAGTTACTTTTGGTCCTTTTTTAGGTTTCATTTTTCCTATCGCACCTTCTGTGAAAGCACCAGAGAGTTCTACCCACTCTAGTTCGTGATCCCAGCATGGCCAAGTTGCCACGTCTTCCCACATGGTCCAAATTTGTTCAGCACTTGCTTCTGTATTAATTTCTTCACTATATGTCCATTTAAACATATATTTCCCCTTTATATTTTATACAACTATCATTTTAGTGATTAAATACATAAATGTTTAGGCTAAAAGAAACCCTTAAGTCTAATACATCTCCTTCAGAAGTTCAATTCTATATAGCAGTGTCATGGCAGAGGATGAGTTGATACCAACCAATTATTTTAGATTATATTTTAAGGCAACAAAGACATTCAGTTATTTCAAATAAATATTCTTTAAATACTTTAAAGTAGCCAAAATAGTTTAAAACTAGCCCTCATGAATTCCCATTGCTTTGCGAATTAGGGTCGCATCATAGGGTGCAATTTCAAAAAAAACTCGTCGTGCCAATATTCCCCAATGATGGTTTGTTAAAAATTCAAGACCTTGAATTTTTTTTAAAACAACAGATTGTGCTTGTTTATGAAAAATAACATCTTTTCGAAAAGGTGAGAAATGAGGCATTTGCTCTACTTGGTAAATGTGATTATCCTTAAATATACATTGGAACTCTATTGTTCGTAGAATCTGTCCAGTACCCATTTCGCATCGTGGACAGTAAATGAACACCTCATCTCCTTTAGACGTCTTTTGAAGTGGTCCAGCCTTACCGTGACAGACTTGAAGAAAGCCAAATTTTGCTGCAAGGCATGCGTGCTCTCGAGAAATCACAGCTATCCAATGTTTCATTTATATTCATTCTTTCACAAAGTAAGCAATATTTTATACTGAAATAAATTTTTCTTTTTAAGTATTCAATAATGACGGCAGACTCTACACACTACTGAAGATGTAAGGGTACATTGAATGGATTAAATCTCTAAATTGCTGATAAGCGGTTAATAATATCGTATGAATAAAAAGGAATAAATCGTAAGAAGTTATCACACTTAATAGTGCACAGTATAATTTTTCAATAAGGAAGTCTCGTAAAAAATTATTGAGTAAAAACTTCAGGATTTTTAAACTCTCTCAAATGAACTATTTTTAGTGCATTTGCGTCTAAAGGAAATATCTTCCCTCTCTGCAAATCATCTAACTCACCTTACAATTGCTCTTATTTTAAAGCGTAAGACAGAGAAAGTTCGATACAAAAATCAAAAATATATGGAAAAAAAATCTTATTTGGTGTGGTCATAAGTTTTTGATAAAAATAAAATTGCATAATTTTTATGGTTTTCACTTATGCATAAAAACAGCTTATATACAGATAATATTGACGATATCATACCTTCAAAATCACATAACATTTTGCATGACAATAAATCTTTGTTGAAACAATTTTGAGAGATAAGATTACAGTTTTTAACTGTATTTTTCATAATGAAGACGAAATTGTTAACGATTTTGTAGAGCACAGGAAAAAATCCAACCGTATATCAAAAGGCAGGCAAATTAAATAGCTAAAGACAAATAACTTTTGATATATTTCAATGCACTAAAAACAAAAAGTGGTGCCGCATGCCGGATTCGAACCAGCGACCCCATCATTACGAATGATGTGCTCTACCAACTGAGCTAATGCGGCATAAACTTATAGACTTAATTAGACCAAAATCAGTTAAAGGGTAATAACTAAAAGTATACACAAAAGCAAGTATACATTTTTTCCCATAATTTATTAAGATACAGTTATGATTGAGGTAGGAAAAGGGATTGCAAAAGTTCAGAACAAAACAGTATTTTTTAATTTTGATGATGTAAAATATGTTTTGATTTATCGCTACGTTCAAATTTTAGAAGTTAGTATGAAGAGCATATCTTCGGGGCAAAAGTAATATGAGGATCTCTATAAAAGATAAAAATGCTGATTTTAAGAAAAAATTTATTGAACACGTGATGAGAAGAATGGAAGGTATCACCAACTTTTATGCTGTAAAAGAAGACCAGTGAAATTGGTAAAAAGGCACTTCTCATTTTTATAAAAATAGGAATAAGAAGGGTAATTTAATAAAATTGAATACGTATTGTATTTAAGATGGAGTAAGAACTATGGTGGATGAACATCGATTGATAGAATTGGAAATGAAAGTAGCTTATCAAGAAAAGTTTATTGATGAGCTTTCTTGTGTAGTAACAGATCAATGGAAAAGTTTAAATGAGATGTCTAAAAAATTGGATATTTTAACAAAGCGATTTTCAGATTTAGAAGAACGGAGTGTATCTGAAGCTGTTATTTTGCCATTTCCTCGTCAATAAGGATAGACACTTAATCTTAAAGCTTTCACTTTTTTCAGGAATCGCTCTCTTGGGTTTTTTTAAAGATATAATGGTTGGCAGGTTGTAATGAAAATGAAGTTTTCTCAAAGTTTAGGGATTGCATATGACACAATAGACTTTATAAGAAACTGTACAGGATTAACATCAAATATATTTCTCTATTAAGTATACAATATTTTTTGAAAAGGCTTTGGTTTTTCGTGTTTTAAGATATAAAGTATTATTGCTAGGGCACCAAAGATAGACCATACCGGTAAATGAATGAGAGTCATGCAAACTGAAGACAGAAAAGTTGGTATGATATTACTGATCGATTGGTTAAGGCTACAGATATCTGTTTGCAGAATATTGGCTAATATTTTATTTAAGGGAGTGGTTGTCCAATGTGATGTGCTCACAGAGTGTGCACTATCAAGGGCTAATGTTATGATTGTTAGCGTAACAAAAATGAAGACTATTAATTTAAGTAAAGGGCTAAGCATCTTTCTTCCTATTAATTTTAATAAAACAATCACGTAATGCACAGCAAGACAATGAGTTGCATTATGACAAGAAAAATAACTTTATATTTTCTTTCAGAGTTTTTGTTGAAAAAAATGTGGTCGAAGATACTATCGACCTTTTGTATAAAAGTTAATCAATCCCGAGGGGGGAGTGAGGAATAATGTGTAATGATACGAATGATGAATTGAAACGTAATCTTCAAAACCGCCACCTTCAAATGATTGCTTTGGGTGGCGTTATTGGAACAGGGCTTTTTTATGGCTCAACAGAGGCAATTCAATTAGCGGGTCCTTCAGCTATTTTAGCTTATCTTATTGGTGGACTTATTATGTATTTCATTATGCGTATGCTTGGTGAAATGTCCGTAGAAGAACCAATATCGGGTGCTTTTAGTTTTTTTGCTTATAAATATTGGGGGAGGTTGGCTGGTTTCATAACAGGTTGGAATTATTGGTTTCTTTATATTCTTGTAAGCATGGCGGAGCTTACAGTGATAGGATTTTACCTCGATCATTGGATTTTGATTGATCATTGGAAGTCATCTTTCATTGTTCTTGTGCTTGTTACATTCGTGAACTTGTTTAATGTTCGTTTTTATGGAGAATTTGAATTTGGTTGTGCTTTGATCAAAGTTGCTGCTGTTATTGGTATGATTATTTTTGGGATTTTTCTCATTGTTACTGGAATAGGGGAAAAACAGGCGAGTATTCATTATCTTTGGGATCATGGTGGTTTTTTCCCTTATGGAGCAATAGGAGTTATTTTGGCTACTTCTGTAGTCATGTTTTCTTTTGGAGGGACAGAGCTTATTGGTATTGCTGCTGGAGAGGCATCTAATCCGCAAAAAACAATTCCAGCAGCTATTCGTCAAGTGATGTGGAGGATTATAGTTTTTTATATTGGTTCTATCAGTGTTATTATGATAATCAGCCCATGGGATATGATTGAAAAAAATGGTAGTCCTTTTGTTACAATTTTTGAAACTGTAGGAATTCCTGCGGCTGGTCATATTTTGAATTTTGTGGTCATTATGGCTGCTATTTCTGTTTATAATAGTGGTATCTATTCTAATGGTCGGATGCTTTATAATTTATCTATACAAAAAAATGCGCCACATATTTTTAGTAAACTGAGTAGTGCTCGTGTTCCTTATGTTGCTATCCTTTTTTCATCATTTTGTACGGCGATAATTGTTGTTGTTAATGCCCTTGTTCCTGATAATAGTTTTATGCGGATTATGGCTCTTGCGACTGCTGCAGCGGTTATTACTTGGGCTATTATTGTTATTGTTCATTTGAAATTTCGAAAAGCACATAAGAATAGGAAAGGGGATTTTACTTATGCGTTTGGTTTATATCCTTACGCTAATTATCTTTGCCTCTGCTTTCTTGTTTTATTATTTTGCATTATGTTTGTAAGTGGCTTTGGAAAAAATGGGTTAATGACTCGACTTTTTGATATGATGGGAATAAGAATGTCTTTCCTTGAGACATATATCCCTGTACAGATGCCTGATATGAGTTTGGCAGTTATTATTATTCCGATATGGTGTTTAGTCTTATTCTTAGGCTATAAACTTAAGCGATAACATGAGAAGAGGTGAGATAAAGGGATTGATTGGAATAAATCTTGGGGATTATAGAGTTTGATAGGGTAACGCAAGTCTTTGGTGATTTGTGTGTTCTAAGGGATATTACGATACAGCTTACCGAAAGACGAATTGCCGTTATTGGTGCAAATGGTTCTGGAAAAAGTACATTTGTTCGTCTTATCAATGGGCTACAGTTACCCTCTCATGGTTCTGTAAACGTTGATGGGCTTGATACAAAGCGCGATGCAAAAGCGGTAAAGCGTAAAGTAGGATTTGTTTTTCAAAATCCTGATAATCAGATTGTTTTACCATTAGTGGAAGAAGATTTATCTTTTGGTCTCAAAAATCTAAAACTTAGTAGAGATGAAATTAAGAAGCGTATAGATGAAATTCTCCAGCGCTATGATCTGGAAGCTTTTAGAAATCATGCGGTTCATTTATTAAGCGGTGGACAAAAGCAACTCATTGCTATTTCCAGTGTAGTTGCGATGAAGCCAGACTATATCGTTTTTGATGAGCCAACGACATTACTTGATTTGCGAAATAAACGCCGCGTGACACAGGTTATAGAAGAATTATCACAAACAGTAATTGTTGTATCGCATGATTTGGAGTTTCTCAGAAAATTTGATAGAGTGCTTGTTTTTGATAAGGGGGAGATAGCAATTGATGATATACCTTTTGTTGCTATCAAGGAGTATATAAGAAGAATGTCATGATTGGTTTATATATTCCAAGGGATAGCTTTATTCATAGGCTTAGACCAGGAATAAAGTTATTATTTCTTACGGTGTGTGGGACCATTATAATAATGGTTTCATCCATACCGTTTCTTGGGCTATTTTTATTGTTTGTAGTCTTATTTTATAGAGTGGCTAAGATCCCTTTGAATACTGTAATAAAGCAGTTTAAATCGATGGGATTACTTTTTATTCTTCTCTTTGTATTTCAAACTATTTTTAGTAGTTGGCTTACGGGAGTCGAGGTCATATTACGCCTTGTTATCCTTTTTTCTTTATCATCACTTATTTCATTCACGACAAAGGTTTCAGATATGGTGGACTCCATTGAAGCGGGGCTTCAGCCCTTTCGTTTTTTTGGTATAAATCCATCAAAAGTGAGCATGGTTATTTCTATGGCGATCCGCTTTATTCCTCTTTTGAGTGAAAAGTTTCATGAAGTACGCGAAGCGCAGCAAGCACGTGGACTTAATACCAATCTTGTTGCTCTTGCAATACCTTTAATTATACGAACCATAAGAATGGCTTCAGAAGTGGCTGAGGCATTGGAAGCGCGTTCTTATGATACTGATACTGTTGATAAAGTATCAAACAGTAATTGAAATTATTGCCTCATGAAAGAATAATCAAATGAATACAAAAGACTTAGCCTACATTGCTTTATTTGCTGCTATTTATGCTGTTTGTGGCCTGTTTCCCCCTATTTATCTTCCTTTTTTTCTTGGGGTTCCTGTTACAGCCCAGTCTATGGCTCCGATGTTAGCAGGATCAATAGTTGGGGCAAAAAGGGCCGCTTTAGCATCGCTTCTTTTCCTTGTCCTTGTTGCGATTGGATTGCCTCTATTACCTGGTGGTCGTGGTGGAATCAGTGTTTTTTCAGGCGTTACCAGTGGTTATCTCATAGGTTTTCCATTTGCAGCCTTTTTTATTGGCTTAATGGTTGAATTATTTTGGCAACGATTAAATTTTGTAATATTATTTATGATAAATGCTGTGGGTGGTATAGGAGTTGTTTATGCTTTTGGTGTTTCATGGACAGCCTATATGACTAAAATCTCTTTACTGAAGGCTTTAATAGCTTCATCGGGTTTTTTGATAGGTGATTGTTTAAAAGCTTTCATTGCATCTTTTGTTGCACTTGCGATTAAAAAATCTATTCCTCTCATTCAAATAAGGAAAAAATAGTTTTTTGTTTTAAATGTATTTTATAATAGAATAGATTTAAAAATATTGATTGTTAATATAGTAAATATTACTTAAGTAATTATTTGTTTGATTTTTTAATAAAAAAATAAATTATTTTTAATAATAGAATTTATTTCATAAGTAAACTATTATTATATTCTATTAATTTATTCAGCTTATTAATGAATGTATTATTTTATCTCTATATATTTATAATGCTTAGAAGTATGTTCTTATTACGGGAGATATTGCTACTTAATGATAACAATAACCAAAGATCGTTTTATAATAAAGGAATAATTTAGTGAGTACAAAAGATCTAACTTACATCGCTCTATTTGCTGCTATTTATGCTGTTTTAAGTCTTTTTCCACCCATTTATCTTCCTTTTTTTCTTGGGATTCCTATTACAGCTCAGTCTATGGCTCCAATGTTAGCAGGATCAATAGTTGGGGCAAAAAGAGGAGCTTTAGCATCGCTTCTTTTCCTTGTCCTTGTTGCGATTGGATTGCCTCTATTGCCGGGGGGACGTGGGGGGATCAGTGTTTTTTCAGGCGTTACCAGTGGTTATCTCATAAGTTTTCCATTTGCAGCCTTTTTTATTGGCTTAATGGTTGAGTTATGTTGGCAACGGTTAAATTTCATAATATTATTCTTGATAAATACTGTGGGTGGTATTGGAATTGTTTATTCTTTTGGCATACCATGGGTGGCTTATATGACTGGGGTTCCTTTGCTGACAGTTTTAATAAGTTCATTAGGTTTTTTAATTGGTGGATTTATAAAAGTGCTGATTGCATCTTTTGTTGCACTTGCAATTAAAAAATCTGTTCCCCTCATTACCTCAAAGGAAAGATAGTTCTATATTTCAAATTGAGAGATGACACCACAGTTTATATGAGGACAAAAAGGAAAAATACGCTAAAGATTCCCTGTCTTATTTTCTTGTGCTATATTGAAGAGGTAACATAAGAGAAAAAAATAATCTTATCATATAGTTTTAAAGTTGCTATCTAAAAAAGTATTATAAAATATGCTCTTAGCTAAGAGATATAAAAATTACAAAAACTCTTTTTATAAATATACTGAACTATTTTTATTTATTTAAGATAAAAGTTCTAAAAATTTTTAACTATTTTACTAAATATTAAGTATAAATATTTTTAATATTTATATATATTAAAATTATGTTATAATAATTAT
>NZ_LR607231.1:0-12321 GCF_902162175.1 Bartonella saheliensis | reverse complement strand
GTATTGTCGGAGATTTTGTGTTTCGCGATGGTCTAATCGGTATCTAGCTATCCTGCTTCTCGTAGTGGGCGATTCCAGCGAATAGCACCGGTGTAATAACATGCAGGATTAGATACGTATTGGACTTCATGCATGCGGGTATTTTTGCCTGCGTACACTTAATGCGACCTGTAGACGCAGTTTGGTGCATTGCTGTGTGATGATGATTTATCTATAATTCTATAGTTTTTATTTCTTTTATTTCCAATTAAATTTGTATTAGCCGAATAAATAAAGGCAAAATTAAGTTATCCTCATGATAAAAAATTTGAATCTTCACAATAACTCTTTGCGCGCAATCGTTGCAGCCATTACAACCATTGGTACAGTTGGAATAGCATTGGGCATGGGAACACAACTTGTTTCACTTCTCATGACGGAAAAAGGCATTTCAAATAGCGCTATCGGTTATAGCGGAACAATTGGTGGAATTGCTACAGTCGTCGCTGCCATCTTTACTGCTCGAATTGCCCTATACTTAGGGATTACTCAAACGATATTGATCATGATGATCATAGGGTATTTGAGTTTTCTAGGATTCTATTTTTTTGAAACAATATGGATTTGGTTCCTTTTAAGATTTATACTCCATTTTACTATGACAGTTCTGTTTATATTGTCAGAGTTTTGGATCAACAGTTGTGCACCACCTAAAAGACGTGGTTTAATACTCTCTCTTTATGCTATTATATTAGGGTTAGGATTTGCGGTAGGTCCTACACTGTTAGTAAAAGTAGGAACACAAGGGTTTACCCCTTTTGCGATAGGCAGTATTCTTATTGCACTTGCTTCTATACCAATTCTTATAGCTTGGAAATTAAGTCCAGAATTTAAAGAGAATCAGCATACATTTTTTATTCCCTACCTTTTTTGTGTTCCAAGTTCAATGATGGCAGTTCTTGTTTACGGCGCTGTTCAAATGGGGGCATTAACGCTTATAACGCCCTTTAGTTTATCTATTGGATATAACGAAAATGAGGCCGCACATTTTATGGCAACGCTTGCACTGGGTAATATTTTTCTCTTAATCCCCATCAGCATTATAAGTGATTATGCAAAAGATCGGCGTTATCCTCTTATGGGTTGTGCTATCTTAGGTTTTGTTGGAACTTTTATGATACCGTGGATAACACAATATGAATGGCTCTTGATGTTTGATCTCTTTCTTCTTGGAGGTGTAACTGCTGGGCTTTACACAATCGGACTTGCACATCTTGGTGCGCGTTTTAAAGATCATGAACTTGCGCATGCTAATTCTGCTTTTATTTTTTGTTATGGAATTGGTATGCTTATTGGACCAACTTTTATTGGTCAAAGCATGGATATCTTCACGCCCTTTGGTTTTTCTGCAGCCATCACTTGTTTTTTTGGTTTATATATGATTTTAGTGTTTGTACAACTTATCAGAAAATTAATCAGCTCTTGACTTTTTTGGCAACATCCGTAGTGTTGCCGCAAAATCTGATTGCATTGGAAATAGATTTTAATAATAAGATAATATTGTTTTTCGATATAATATAAATAGGAATCTTAAATTATGGCTAAGGCAGCAACCATTAAGATCAAGCTTTTATCAACTGCAGATACTGGTTTTTTCTATGTAACAAAGAAAAACAGTCGTACAATGACAGATAAAATGAGCAAACGTAAATATGATCCAGTTGTAAAAAAGCATGTCGAATTCAAAGAAACGAAAATTAAATAATGGGGTTACGTCAGTTTAACTGACGGTTTATAATCCCCGAGAAAATATGGATTTTTTCTCTTCAAAATTATTTTTGAGGAGCATTTTTGTTTTTTTATTTTAAAAAATAATGTATTTGTAATCTATACGCTTTGACAGAATGGGTTGATTTATTTTTTTATTGCCTATCTGCATCATCATAAGTCTTACCATGGTATTGTCTGTGATCTATTCTGATATATAAGCAAGATGTAACGTGCATTAAGATAGTGAAATATCCCCATCAGAATGGGCTATGTCTTTATCAAGGAAATAGAATTATTCGCAGAGATTATAGGAAATTCTCTCTAATTATAGTAACTGTTTCTTGGATTTCATGGAAAAGAAGTTTTTTTATTTTGATCGAAAAAATGTTAAACTAAAAATCATTGGTTTTAGTCTTTTTATTATTGCGAGCATTATAACAGTTTGTTTTAAGTATATTCAAACGCTTCCTCAAAAAGAAACTTTTTCTTCAAAAACGTTTATTGAAGGTCAGGCATTTGTTATTGATGGCGATTCAATCATGATTTCTTCAATCATGATTCGTCTTGCAGGGATCGATGCCCCTGAACTCCACCAATCTTGCGGTAAAAAGGAAACACGCACTCCGTGTGGACTTGAGGCAAAAAAATACTTAGAACAGCTTATAGCAAATCAATTCGTTAGATGTCATTGGCATAAAAAAGATAAATATCGTCGCATTCTTGCAACATGCAAAACGAAACAAGTCAGCAATATCAATGCAACACTTGTCCGTAATGGTTGGGCAGTAAGTTACTATGATTATCCTAAAGAAGAGCAAGAAGCTAAAAAGAAAAAAAAAGGAATATGGCAATCAGATTTTCAGCGACCAAGAGAATGGAGGAGAGCACACCCAAGGACAGAATAAGAAGAGCATTTTTCAATTCCCTATTTGCCCATGAAACAACCACATTCTAACTCAATTATCAAACTTGAAAAGCAAATTTATTCTTGTCGCATTTGCATTGAACAACCATGTTATCTTCCTCCTCTTCCTCATGAGCCAAATCCCGTTGTTTATTTATCTGATAGCGCTTCGATTGCAATTGCAGGTCAAGCGCCTGGCTTACGTGTCCACGAAACTTCTATTCCTTTTAATGATCGCTCTGGTGAAAGATTGCGTGATTGGCTAAATGTTTCAAAAGAAGAATTTTATAATAGATCTCTTTTTGCACTTGTTCCTATGGGATTTTGTTTTCCAGGCTATGATAAAAACAAATCTGATTTGCCACCAAGACGTGAATGTCATGAAATATGGCATGAGAAAGTCTTCCGAGCAATGCCACAAATAAAGCTTGTGCTTGCTATTGGAAGTTATGCGCAAAAGTGGCATATTATAGGATTAAAGCATAAAACTGTTTCAGCAACCGTCAATGATTGGAGAAATATTCTTTCCATCCGCCAACCTCGAGGCTATAATGTCATGCCTTTACCTCATCCTTCATGGAGAAACACTTCTTGGTTACAAAAAAATCCGTGGTTTAATGATGAGCTTATTGTATCTCTGCGTAGTTTAGTACGTGAATTTTTATAAACTGAATATTGAGAAAAATATGGATCGTCTTGATCGAAAAATTCTACATCTTTTACAAGAAAATGCGACACTCTCTGTTGCTGATATTGCAAAAAGAGTTGGACTCTCGACCACACCTTGCTGGCGTAGAATTCAAAAACTTGAGGAGGATGGTGTTATTCAGCGTCGTGTTGCTGTACTTTCTCCAGAAAAAGTAAATGCTCATGTTACTGTTTTTGTTTCTATTCGCACACACACACACAGCCATGAATGGTTTAAGCGTTTTTCAAAAATTGTACAGGAATTTCGTGAAGTCATAGAGTTTTATCGAATGAGTGGAGACATTGACTATTTATTGCGTGTTGTTGTTCCCAATATTGAAGCTTATGATCTTTTTTATAAAAAATTAATTTCTCAAATCGATATCCGTGATGTTTCATCTTCTTTTGCAATGGAACAGATCAAATATACAACAGAACTTCCACTCAATTACATAAAGTTACAAGAAAAATCCAGTGAACAAGATTCTTAAAAGCCTTTAACAACTCTGATCATCCTTCAGGTTGTTAAGTTCTCTTTTTCAAAAAACGCCATTTGTGCATGTGTTAGAACAGCAGCCTTGACAATGCCAGCTGCAATGGCTGCACCTGTTCCTTCACCAACACACATTTTCAGATCTAAAAGCGGTTCTTTATCAATTTTTTTTAAAAGTTTACAGTGTGCTTCCTCAGATGAAACATGTCCAACAAGAATATGATCAAGTGCTCTTGGATGCATTTTATAAAGAATCGCAGCAGCAGCAGTCGCTACAAAACCATCTAAAATAACCGGAACTTTTTCCATTCTTGCTGCCAAAATAGCTCCAACCATAGCAGCAATTTCACGCCCTCCTAATCGACGCATTATCTCTAAAGGATCATGAAAATGATCTTTATGTAAAGAAATTGCTGTCTTAACCGCTGCTATTTTACGCTGATAAAATTCTCCCTCCGATTTCATATCACGTACTATCCATTCTTCAACATCTCCCCCAAACAACGCTGAACACAAAGCTGAAGCTATTGTTGTATTCCCAATGCCCATCTCACCGATACACAAGAGATCTGTTCCACCTGCAATGGATTCCATTCCAAATGCCATTGTAGCAGCTGCACTACGCTCATCCATGGCTGCATCTTTGGTAATATTCATTGTGGGATATTCCAGTGCTAAATCAAAAATCTTCAATCCGAGGTCATAAGCTATACAAATTTGATTAATAGCAGCACCACCCATTGCAAAATTTTGTACCATCTTTTGTGTCATAGATTGCGGAAATGGTGTAATATTTTCTTCTGTAACACCGTGATTTCCAGCAAAAATAGCAACGAGCGGTCTTTTTACAATAGGCTTTTCAGCTCCCCTCCATCCCGCATACCAAACTGCAATATCTCCCAATTTCCCTAAATCACCTTGAACTTTTGTTAATTTTTTTTGCCGTTTTTTTGCCAAAGTTATAGAAAACGCATCAGCAAGAGGTAAATTTGTGAGTAAAGCACGAAAATCATCAAATGGACTAACAGTCATGAAGATACCTTTTCAAATTGACAATGTTTTATGGAAATTTCGTCATATATATAGGATATGAACAATTTATTGGTTTTTTAAAAGCAGTGCTTTAAAAACATTAAATATTATTTTTACACTTTAACATTCTAATGAAAGGGTCGCTCTGGGAAAATTATAGATTATAAAATGTTATCAATATATTATTGCACGTTTTTATATTATATTATTAACTTATTTGCATATTGTGAGCATATCTTAGGCAATATGAGTAATTTGTAGTATCCTCTCCAATAATAAAAGTGATAGCATTTCCAAAATGCACGAATCTGGATTTAAAAAATCTTCCTAGAGAATCTAATCTTTAACATAAACTCATCTCTAAACAGTTATTAAATGAGAGCAGAAAAAGCTTCTTTCAAAACACGGATGCCTGCATCATTTTTTGTTGCGTCATTTGATAATATTTGTCGCCATCGACGTGCTCCATCCCGACCATGAAATAAACCAATCATATGACGTGTTATATGAGAAAGCCGCCCTCCCAATGCGATATGCCGAGCAGCATAATCACACATAACTTCAATAAGCTCACTATCACTTAGATTATCGTGCGGTTCACCATATATTTCAAAATCAATATGTCTTAATAAAGTTGGATCATGATAAACTTGTCGACCAACCATGGTAGCATTACATAAAGTTAAATGCTCTTTTATTTCAAAAATAGATTTAATCCCACCATTTATCCCAATGAATTTATGGGGATATTTGTTTTTTAATTTGTAAACTCTTTCATAATTCAAGGGGGGAATATTGCGATTTTCTTTCGGGCTTAATCCTTGTAACCATGCCTTGCGTGCATGTACCCAGAGTGCGTCACATCCAGCATTCCAAACTTGATTGGCTAAAAGATCTAAAGCGAATTCTTCATCTTGCTCGTCCACACCAACACGACATTTGACAGTTACAGGTATAGTAACCACTTTTTTCATCGCTTCCACAGCATTTGCCACAATGTCAGGATGTAACATCAAGCAAGCTCCAAACACACCGGCTTGAACACGATTTGATGGACAACCAACATTGAGATTTATTTCGTCATAACCAAATTCTTGAGCAATTTGCGCAGCCTCTGCCAATTTTTTGGGATCTGCTCCTCCTAATTGCAAGGCAACAGGATGTTCTTTATGATTCAAAGCCAATATTTGTTTGCGAACACCATGGATAACAGCATCAGCTACAATCATTTCGGTATAAAGAAGAGCCTTTTTCGTTAAAAGGCGATAAAAAAACCTGCAATGCTGATCTGTCCAGCCCAACATTGGTGCTACTGCAAATTTTACGGATGATGGAGAATTATATAAGGCCATAATAAAGATTACTTTCTTATCTCCATGAAGTGTTTCTCATTCATAATACAAAGTCCTCACTTTTTCTACGATAGAGAAAATTTTATTCTCTTTACCGATATCCAGTCTCCAAGAGATTTTGAGGTTGATAAACAATAAACGAAGGTATTATATGCATGTATAACCATTACAGCTTCTTTTCCTTCAATATGGTTTCATTTATGGGGCAAGTAAATGCTGCATAAGATGCTCAGTTCTCCTCATTATTCAGGGGATAAAAATATTTTTTCTCTCTACACTCTCTAATCAGATAGATTTACTCCGCTCAGTATCTATGTATTTTCATTTCATAAGATCTACAGGCAAGCTTTGTATCTCAATATTTTTTTAATTCCACCATTTCATTTTTTATAGGCATGAATAGTTTTCATCTTAGCACTTTGAAGGAAAAGCTATATAGAGCTACAACAAAATGTTATAATAGATTAAAATTATTATATTTTTTCACTTCTTTTTTAGTTTTGCATATAAGCAGAAAGAATATTAATTTCTTTCTCACTAAAAAAAAGTCCAAGTTTTGAACGGCGCCACAACACATCTTCAGATGTTTTCGCCCATTCCTTTTCCATCAACCATTTGACTTCTATTTCGTAGAGTCCATGTCCAAAATCTGTTCCTTTATCTTCTTTAGCATTTGCAAATATCACCAGCGCCTCAGAACCATAAGAGCGTGCAAGTCTTCTATATGTAAAAGCATCTAAACCTGGAATCAAAAGAGCAATTTTATTTTCAATTGTCTCTAAGCTATTATATGGGAAATCACCTCCAGGAAGCGTTGAATTTTTTGTCCACGGTGCTCCCCTTTTCCCAAGCGCCCTTTCCACAAATTTCATAGCATCTTCGGCGAGTTTGCGATAAGTTGTGATCTTACCGCCATAAAGATTAAGAATCCGTGGCAGATTTTCTGTCCCCATTTCTTTTAAAACGTAATCGCGCGTAATTTCTTGTGCTTTTGAAGCTCCATCATCATAGAGTGGACGAATACCAGAATAGGTCCAAACAATATTCTCACGCAATACAGGTTGTACGAAATATTCACTCGCTGCTGCACAGATATAATCAATCTCTGCATCTGTAATATGAACATGAGCAGGATCACCTTGATAATGACAATCCGTTGTTCCAAGTAATGTAAATTTCTCTTGATAGGGAATAGAAAAAAGAATACGCCCATCACCGTTTTGAAAAATATAAGCACGATCATGGGCATAAAGCTTTGGAACCACAATATGTGATCCCCTAACAAGTCGTATGGGAGGATTTTCTTTACAGTCTAATACATTTGCCAGAATATGATTAATCCAAGGACCTGTCATATTTGCAACATAGGAAGCTGTAACGCAATATTCTTGACCATTTAATTTATTTCGAAGAATGATAAGCCATTTTTTTTCTTCTCTCTTTAAAGAGAGAACTTCTGTTCGTACCTTTATATCTGCTCCCTGCTTTTCAGCATCACGAGCATTAGCAATGACTAAACGCGCATCATCTACTCTTGCATCAGAATATTCAAAACCTTTATGATACTTTTCTTTCAGTGTAGAAGGAAATTTTTTTGAAAAATGAACTGTTTTACTGCGCCATAGTTTCTGATTCCAGTTTCCCAAATAATCATAAATGAAAAGACCCAAACGCAGTATCCAAGCAGGACGCAACTCTTTATGATAGGGGAGCAGAAAACGTAAAGGACGCACAATATGTGGAGCCATATGCCAGATAATTTCCCGTTCTTTTAACGCGGCACGAACCAATCTAAACTCATAATGTTCAAGATAACGAAGACCACCATGAATAAGCTTTGTCGATGCACTTGATGTCCCCGAAGCGAGATCATTCATCTCCGCCAATCCCACTTTAAATCCGCGCCCAGCTGCATCTCTTGCTAGCCCACATCCGTTTATGCCTCCACCAATGATAAATAAATCATAATGCATCGCAGTTTTCATAACTTCACTTTTCATCATTTAATTTAATTTGTTCTACTGCACGCAATAAAGCACCAGTAAAAAACTCATACAAATGTCCTTAATCGGATTCTTAAAATGCTTATTTTCACAATAAACATGTATAAATATCTTGGAGATCATCATAAATGAATACTGATAAAAAGAAAGGAAATTTCAGCCCTTAAAGAACGTGAGCATTGTAAATATGCATCATATGAAATCTTCTTAGAGAAAAAAGTTGATGTTTTTTCTGCAACCTACTAGATGTGTTCTACAGTTAAATGCTTAATTGCATATAAGTAATATTTTTTATAGAGTTTGACTTCAGCATTACAGTAGAAATATAAAGGCGTATCAATGACCTATAAGTCTCCACATTTAACAGTACCGCTCATTGCTAAATTTTCAGCAACAATTCTTTTGGGGCTTTTAACCTTTTCATCCTCTCTATCAAATGCAACATCTAGAAATAAAACAGCAAATTATTTAAATGCAGAACAACTTAAAACACAACTTCTAGAAGATTCTACTTTTTTGTCTAAGCTCAAAGAAAAAATTACACCACAGATCGATAATCGCGATATTCAAAAAATTGTAAGGGACTATTTACTCACTCATCCAGAAATCCTGATTGAAATGCAGATAAACCTCCAGGAGAAATTGGAAAAGGAAAACGCGCAAGATGCCCAAACACAAGCCTCAATCATTAACTTTTTTAGAAAAGAAATTTTTCACTCTCCTCATGATGCTGTTTTGGGAAATCCAAATGGTAAAAAAGTGCTGATTGATTTCTTTGATTACAATTGTGGATATTGTAAGATGTCCTATTCATATATAGAAAACTTAATCAAAGAACATCCAGATCTGCGAGTCGTTGTTAAAGATTTACCTATTTTAGGATCTGATTCTATAGCGGCGCACACTGTTGCTCATGCTTTTCGAAAACAATTTCCAGAAAAATATCCTCAGTTTTATAAAGCGCTTTTGACCAGTAAAAGTCGCGCGAATGAAGCTAAAGCTATACAAATAGCAGTTTCATTAGGAGCAGATGAAAAAGAATTGCGTGATGCAATAAAAGATCCTAATCTTCAAAATCCCTTTAAGGAAAATGTCCGAATTGCTTCTCGACTCAATATTACAGGTACGCCTTCTTATATCATTGATGATAAAGTTTTCATTGGAGCTGTAAGCAAGGATGTTTTAAAAAAATCCATAGAAAATATACAGTGAATATCTTTTTTACCTCATCAATTTTATAGAGAATGCTATCCATGAGATAATTTTATACTTTTTCTTTTTTGATAACAGACTTATAAGAGCAACTTCATATAGCAGATACTGGTTTAAGATTATAAAGTGTAATTCTAAAAAAGTAGATAGCTTTTAAAGCCCTTATAAAAGGTCATCCGTAGTCTAGAGATATTTAGTCATAAGCATGAGATAGTGACGATCTTCATTGATCAAGGAGTTAGAAGTAAAATGGCAACAAAAAAAATAGACGCAGCAAAAAGTCCCGCAATTGATACAAAAATTATTCGGGATCTTGCTGAAATTTTAAATGATACGAATTTGACAAATATTGAACTTGAGCAGGGTGGACTTCGTATTTGTGTTTCACGTCAAAATATTTCGGCATCTCCTGAACAAACAATTTATGCTCCCCTTTCCCCTACTATTTCCGTAGCTCCTACTCCGTCAATTACAGCTCCTATAAAGGAAGATAAATCTAAAGACGCAGTAACATCTCCAATGGTTGGAACAGCCTATCTTGCACCTTCTCCTGGAGCTCAACCTTTTGTAGAAGTAGGGCAAAATGTTTCTGAAGGACAAACTTTGCTTATTATTGAAGCAATGAAAACGATGAATCAAATTCCATCACCACGTTCCGGCACAGTAACCTCTATTTTGGTGGAAGATGGCCAACCCGTTGAGTTTGGTGAACCGCTTATTATTGTTGAATAAAGTGAGAGGCAACTATGATTCGAAAGATCCTCATTGCTAATCGAGGAGAAATTGCTCTTCGTATTCTACGCGCTTGCAAAGAATTAGGCATAAAAACTGTAGCCGTTCACTCCACTGCTGATGCTGATGCAATGCATGTTAGGCTTGCTGATGAAAGTGTTTGTATAGGCCCTCCCCCAGCACGCGATTCTTATTTAAGTATTCATCAAATTATTGCTGCATGCGAAATTACAGGGGCTGATGCTGTTCATCCAGGTTATGGCTTTCTTTCTGAGAATGCCAAATTTGCCGATGTTCTAGAAGCCCATAATATTACATTTATTGGCCCAACGGCTGCACATATTCGAATCATGGGTGATAAAATCGAAGCAAAGAAAACTGCTAAGAAACTTGGAATTCCTGTCGTTCCTGGTTCAAATGGAGCTATCACTGAAGAATCAGATGCTCTACGCATTGCTCATGAAATTGGTTATCCAGTTATTATTAAGGCTTCTGCTGGTGGTGGTGGACGTGGTATGAAAGTCGTTCATTCTGAACAAGAGTTTGCTGTAGCTCTTAAAACAACTCGTTCAGAAGCTAAAGCGGCTTTTGGTGATGATGCAGTTTATATCGAAAAATTTTTAGAAAAGCCCCGTCATATTGAAGTTCAAGTTATAGGTGATGGTGCAGGAAATGCGATTCATTTAGGAGAACGTGATTGTTCACTTCAACGGCGCCATCAAAAAATATGGGAAGAAGCTACATCACCTGCACTTAATGAAAGTGAACGGAAAAAAATTGGTGATATTGTTGCAAATGCTTGTGCACAACTTGAGTATCGTGGAGCAGGTACCGTTGAGTTTCTTTATGAAAACGGTGAATTCTACTTTATTGAAATGAATACACGTTTACAAGTTGAGCATCCTGTCACTGAGGCCATTACAGGCATAGATTTAGTTCATGAACAAATTCATATTGCATCTGGCAACAAACTTTCGGTTGCACAAAAAGATATCAATTTCTCTGGCCATGCTATTGAATGTCGTATTAATGCAGAAGATCCTCTCACCTTTATACCATCACCAGGAACCATTACACATTTTCATACCCCTGGAGGTTTAGGAATTCGCGTTGATTCAGGTGCTTATTCAGGTTACCGTATTCCTCCTTATTATGATAGCATGATTGGCAAGCTGATTGTTCATGGACGTACCCGTTTGGAATGTATGATGCGTTTACGGCGCGCTTTAGATGAATTTGTGGTCGATGGAATCAAAACCACATTACCTCTCTTCCGTGATCTCATTAACAATCAAGATATTGCAGAGGGTAATTATAATATTCACTGGCTGGAAAAGTATCTTTCTCAGCAATCAACTTTTCCAGATACATGATCTGACAACAAAATGATAAATTCTTATCACGAATTCTTTCTGAATTATCATACATGGAAAGAGCATCTAACATCGTTGTAAATGATGGTAAGAAGATAAAGGAACTAATTATTTTATAATTTGCGATAAAAGTTTTTAAAATATACGGTAAAATTGATAATTTTCTATTTTCCTTTTTGTGAGTTTGTGCTACCCCCTACATGGTTATGCCCTTATAGCTCAGTTGGTAGAGCACCTGATTTGTAATCAGGGGGTCGGGAGTTCGAGTCTCTCTGGGGGCACCATCTTGTTTTTTTTACACAAATAAGTTGTTGATTTTTTGAGTATTTTTTTAGGGTTAGGGGAGATAGAATAAAGGTGCGGGAATAGGATTTTGCAACATGCCTCTCAATTATTGCGAATCAGCACTTCTTTTCGAGGTGTTTTTTTCTCTTTCTCTAACTTTTTGTGAGCCATTTTTTTAAGTGTGAGAGACTATTGTCTAGCGCGTTCATGAGACGAGAAAAGTCGAGGATAAACATAAAGAGAAGGAATACTATCCATTTCATAAAACGGGACATTATCTTCACGCATTGATACGTCTCTAGCATCTCGTGAAGAAGTTGCTGTTCCGTTTCTGTAAGTTGTTTTTTGTTATCTTCTTTCTTGATCATCTTTCCAACCACATGAGCGTGCTCCCTGTTGATTATGCTTCAATATATCTCTGGCTAGATTGGAACTGATGACCAAAACATCCCGCTTATCCAAATAAATGGGCAACCAACCAACACAAGAAACTGACCTA
>NZ_LR607230.1:0-12613 GCF_902162175.1 Bartonella saheliensis | reverse complement strand
GAAATCGATAAGGTGGAATGGCGAGGTTATAATTAGCAGGTCCTGAACGCACTCTTCCAGCTGTATCATAAACAGACCCATGACAGGGACACAACCATCCACCAAATCGTCCCGATTGGCCAAGTGTTACACAACCAAGATGTGTACAAAGATTAATGAGAATAAGCCAATTCTCACGCCCCTCACCTGCTGAACGAGCTAAATCCGTTGCTTCTTCTTCGCCTTCAAGATTAGGATTGCGTGCTTGACGATCTCTTAGAAGACTCAATTTGGTAGCACGCGCCTCAGCAATTTCTTTCGCAGTGCGGTTACGAATAACCACAGGCTGCCCACACCATTTCACCGTCACCGACATGCCCTCTTCAATACCGGAAAGATCAACCTCAACAGAAGCATCTGCCAAAACAGCCTCATCTGGGCGCAACTGACGGATAAAAGGCCACGCAACAACCCCCATTCCAACTGCTCCTGCAACAGCTGTTAGTAAAAACAGAAAATCCCGCCTCGTCTGCTCACCCATTGCCTTAACTTCAAAGAGACACGTTGCTACAACATCTTTTTATCATACCCTCTCCCATTGCACAATGCTTGGATTAATCACCATTGTTTTAACCCATAAAAATACCTCTGAAAAAACTTTCTTGTTATGGTCAAATCTCCATCCTAATGACTGATCTAACCTCATTAAATATCCTCCTTTCCACCATAATAACCCCATTCATTTCATGAATCGCTCAATCGAAGAAAATTCGAATCATGAGACTCCCTCTTATCTTAAACAAATCTTTGACCGAACTTTTTCCCTTAAAATTTAAAGTACATAAAAACTAAATACAAAAATCATATATTTCTTGACCATATTTTTTGAATAAATTACGGCGCTTCTTTACAAAGTTGAAAAAAATCATATTACAAAGAACATGACACTTCATATCGCTCTTTTCCAACCTGATATTGCTGGTAATACCGGAACGATTTTACGTCTTAGTGCTTGTTTTGGTTTACATGTACATATTATTGAACCCGCAGGTTTTAACCTGTCGGATCGTAATCTCAAACGTGCAGGATTGGATTATCTCGAATATGCTTCTTTAGAACGACACATTGATTGGCAACATTTTTTAAGCTCTATGAAACACTTTAACCGCCGTCTTTTGCTTTTAAGTACAAAAGCAAAAACATGCTATACGCAAATAGACTATCAAAAAAATGATGTTTTACTTTTTGGTCGTGAATCAGCTGGCGTTCCCGATTATGTCCATGAAACAGCCGATTACACATTGAAAATTCCCATGAAACCACAGGCTCGCTCTCTTAATATCGCCATGAGCGTAGCCATAACAGCAGGAGAAGCATTGCGCCAAATTGGTTATCATGAAGGAAACTGTGATCTATAAAAATACAATAATTCTATCAAAGCATTAATAGAATGATCAAAATACATAAACTCTGGTTTTCAAATAAATAGAAAAAATCATTTTTCAAGAATTTTACAAATCTTAAAAGCCCATACTTTTCAACAATACTTCTGGAGTAAAGCCTCTAAAAGCTCATAAGCTATCCTATAAATATAGTTAAAGCATATAACACCTGTCATTGCCCAATATTCAAGTGCTGATACAATAAACGTTTTTTAGTGCCCATTACCTCCATTTCATATCACCACCTGTGAATGATTAAATACTTCTCATATAAAAATACATTGAGCATCCTGCTCTTTATGCTCATACAAAATACAAACCGTTATCTTTATTCTCTCTAATCTGTTTTTATTTATCAAAATCTTTATCTTTGATATGATTTATTAAGAGACATTTTTTCCCTATAATCGTTTTTTCTCACACGACTTCCCTCGCTTGTGACTAATAAGAAAATAATCTTGATTGATGTAATATGAACAAGTTTAAAATAAGATAATCTTACGATATTTGGTGCACTTATTTCATATGAATAATGGAAAATTATTATTATAAATCAATTTTTTCTAATAAAGTATGACGATCCATTAAAAATCCACTTTCAATCCATATCATCTCTAGTTCTTTAAGTTTTTTTCCTAAAAGGATACCTTTTGAAAAACCCTTTTTTATTAAATCATTACCATTAATGGGAAAAGTTGGAATCTGCCATTTTTGAGCAAGCTGATAAAGTTTGAAATAATCTTCTTTTTTTTGCAAAGCCTCACTTTTTTCTGGAATATCAACATGTGATGCAGCCACAGACAAGGATAATTGATCTAAAACCGGTTGTCTCCCATGAAAATAAATCAATTTCTGTACAAAATGATCAGAACAGTTTTGCTTTATTATTTCTAACTCTGCCCATTCCTTTAACCGTGTTGTTTCCTTATGGGAAAAACGCAAGCGCTGTGCCATTTTATGAAGACGTATAGGATCAGGAGGAAGAAGACTTTCTAGCCTTAACAAGGGATCAATTTTCCAACCAAGAGTCTGTTCTGTGTTCACCAATGCGTGAATTGCATCAATGCCCCATTTTTCTGTTTCAGGAAAAATGAGTGACAAAACTCTGCTTTGTCGCATCCATAAAAGAGCACGTGTTGGATCAGAAGCTAAAAGAAGCTTTTTCATTTCTGCCCAAATACGCTCAGAAGAAAGTTTTTTTAAACCGTCTTTTAAACGAACACATGCCCTCAAACCTTCCACATCAGGTCGCCCCGCTCCATACCACGCAAAAAAGCGAAAAAAACGTAAAATACGCAAATAATCTTCACGAATACGATTTTCTGCAACACCGATAAAACGAACTGTTCGGCTCGCAATATCGCTCAAACCTCCTACATCATCATAAAGGTTGCCGGCCGCATCACAATAAAGGGCATTAATGGTAAAATCCCGCCGTTCAGCATCTTTTTTCCAATCACGACCAAATACCACTTTTGCATGACGACCATCTGTTTCAATATCGCTGCGAAGCGTTGTGACCTCATAAGAACATGAATGCGCAACCACTGTTATTGTACCAAATGCAACCCCTGTAGGAATAGCTTTAAATCCTGCTTCTTCTACACGTGCGATAATCTGTTGCGGTAAGCAGGTTGTCGCAATATCAATATCGCTAATAGGCTGCCCTAATAGTTGATTGCGCACCGCTCCCCCCACGATACGTGCCTCTTCCCCCTCTAAAGATAAAATACGAAGAAGTGTTTGGACATCACTTTGTTGTAACCACGCAGCCTGTTTGAAGTTCTGCCTTATATTCACCCTTTAACCTTTCAAAAAAGTTGTCTTCATTGCTTTCAAAAACTCTCTTCATAAAACAAAGTTTTTAAAACATCCCTTATAAAACATGCCTCTTTCTTTCAAAGAAACTTTTCTCTATCTATAACCGAATATGAAAAAAATAGCTTATGATGCTTCTTTTCTTCTCATTTTCTGTTACAAACAATAAGATGTCCATTATCATAGAGAGAAAATTACCATTTTTGCGACAAACGCTTTAAGGAAAAAATATGAGTCACCGTAATCCAGCATCTAATTCTGTGAAAAAGGTTAATACTAAACATGAGGCCCAAGCCATTATTGAGGATATTGATACGGCGCACAAAGAATTAGATATTATACAACAAGAAATTGACAAAGTCATTTTTGGGCAAAATCATATCATTGAATATGCTTTAACGGCTATTTTTGCCGGTGGTCATGCTCTTCTTGTCGGTGCTCCAGGGCTTGCAAAAACACGTCTTGTAGAAACATTGGGAGCTGTTTTAGGGCTTGATGAAAAACGTATCCAATTTACCCCTGATCTCATGCCATCAGACATTATCGGTTCTGAAATCATGGATTCCGATAAAGAGGGTAAACGTTCTTTTCGCTATGTTCAAGGTCCAATTTTCACGCAGCTTCTCATGGCTGATGAAATCAATCGTGCCTCTCCACGCACACAGTCAGCTCTTTTACAGGCTATGCAGGAATATCATGTGACCGTTGCAGGAACCCGTTATGATTTACCACAACCTTTTCATGTTCTTGCAACGCAAAATCCTCTCGAACAAGAAGGGACCTACCCACTTCCTGAAGCTCAACTCGATCGCTTTTTGATGCAAATTGATATTGACTATCCTGACCTTACAACAGAGCGGCGGATCATTTTGGAAACAACAAAAGAAAAAAAATCAAATGCAAAAGCAATTTTATCCGCTAAAAAATTGCAAAAAATTCAAAATATCGTTCGCAAAATGCCTCTTTCAGAAAATGTGATCGAAGCTATTTTAAAAATTGTCCGCTCAGCCCGCCCTGATAAAAACAATAGTCTTGCCAATACTTATGTTTCTTGGGGACCGGGACCGCGCGCATCACAAGCTCTTTCACTTTGTGTTCGTGCTCGTGCTCTTTATTATGGGCGCTTAGCCCCCTCGCTTGATGATGTTGAAGCATTGGCCTATCCTGTATTACAACACCGCATGGCGCTTAATTTTTCTGCTCGTGCTGAAGATATAACCGTAAAAGATATTATCAATAACCTTGTGAAAGATGCCCTTTAAATGGCTATTGGCAAAAAAGTTTTACAAAAGTCTCCATTGTCGCTGGCAAAAGAGCTGTATAAGAATAATGGCCAAATGCCATATCTCCTTTTACAAGCACGTCATATTGCCAATACACTGATAACCGGATGGCATGGGCAACGCAAACGCGGTAATGGAGAAAATTTTTGGCAATTTCGTCCCTATATGGAAGGAGAATCCATTACCCGCATTGATTGGCGTCGCTCGGCGCGTGATGAAAATATGTATCTGCGTGAGCACGAATGGCAAATGACGCAAACCGTTTGGCTTTGGCCTGATCAAAGCCCATCGATGCATTACTGTTCACGCTTTTCTAAAACCTCTAAAGGCAATTATGCCATTATTCTTACCCTTGCCTTGGCATCACTTCTGGCACGGTGTGGCGAACATATTGCTATTCCTAACTTAATGCCCCCCACAATAACATCCAATGTTGTAGAACAAATAGCCTTTGCTTTAGAAAATCATTCAAATGAAAATTCATTTCCGGATTTTTCAACGATTACACGCTTTTCACACGCCATTATAATGAGTGATTTTCTCGATCATCCTGAAAAAATCATCCAGAATTTAACTCCTTTATCGACAAAACAGGTGACAGCTCATTTAATTGAAATTGCTGATCCTGCAGAAGAAAGCTTTCCTTACAAAGGTCATACGGAATTTTTTGATCCTGAAACGAAAGAAAAACACATTTTTGGAAAAGCAGAAAATCTTCGTAAGAACTATTGTAAGCTATACCAAGCACGTCGACAAGAATTGATAAATTTTTGTGCACGACAGGGCTGGTCTTATCACGTTAGCACAACAGATCAACCTTTAACAGAAACCATTTTGCATCTTGCAAATACAATGGGCGACGCTTCATTGCAAAAAAGGAGGGCACTTTGAGTTTTGCTGCTCCCTTTCTGTTATTAGGGCTCTTATTTCTACCGGTCATTTGGTGGCTGTTGCGGATAACCCCTCCCTCTCCACGTAAAGAGCTCTTTCCTCCTTTATACTTCTTACCCAAACCCACTCATCAGCAGGAAACAGCAAAACATACCCCTTGGTGGTTGCTCTTGTTGCGTTTAACCATAGCCGCACTGGTTATCATCGCTCTAGCCCGCCCCACTTGGAATCAAAAACCTATAAGTTTTTCCGGATCTCAACCCCTTGCGCTCATTATTGACAATGGTTGGGCATCTGTAAAAGAATGGAAAAAACGTATCTCTATCGCTGAAATGCTCCTTGCACAGGCAGAAAAACAGCAAAAAAATATTTATCTTGTTGCAACAGCTGAAAATGATATCTTCAATGAAGAACCCCAACCAGCAAAGATTATAAAACAGCATTTAATGCATTTACAACCGCGTCCTTGGCCTGTAAACCGTGTGCATATCTTAAAAGAACTCAGTAAAATAAATAAAGGGAAACCTCTTGATATTGCTTATTTAAGCGATGGATTACAAACAGATGAAGATGAGAAAACTTTTGCTTTACTTGAAGAATTAAAACCTCAGAAATTCTTATGGTATTTGGCTGATATTTCCGATTTAACCGGCATAACATCCATAGAAAATAACAATGAAAACATGGTCGCGCGTATTATTCGCTCAACCACACACGGTACAACGCCTACTACACTCAGCCTTTACGATTCAAATAATCAACTTCTTGGTCAATTTACGAAAAATTTCTCTGAAGGACAAACAACAGCACTTGTTCCTTTTGATATCCCCCTTGAATTACGCAACGATATCGCTTGGATAAAAATCAATAACCAAAACCATGCTGCTGCAACTTTCTTAGTAGACAGCCATAGCAGGATAAGCCGTGTTGCTCTTCTCTCCCCCGATACCAATGAAATGGCCCAGCCTTTACTTGCTCCATTTTATTATATTATCAAAGCATTACAAGGTCATACACAGCTTATAACTTCCGGTGGAAGAGAACTTTCAACAGATATTGATCTTTTGCTTAAACAAAATCCATCTGTTTTCATTATGGGCGATATGGTTAATATCCCTGAAAAAGCAGAAAAAAAACTTTCTGATTTTGTGAATAAAGGAGGAACACTCATCCGCTTTGCAGGAGAAAAACTCAGTAGTGCAGAACATTACGATAGTCTGCTTCCGGTACCGCTGCGTCAGGGGCAACGTTCTCTTGGGAGTATTATGTCTTGGACAAAACCACAAAAACTTGCCCCTTTTGCAAAAAATAGCTTTTTCTTTGATCTTCCTTTTCCAGAAGATGTTACTGTCTCGCGCCAAATTCTCGCAGAACCAACCCCAGATCTTTTTGAAAAAACGTGGCTCAGCCTTTCTGATGGAACCCCTCTTATTACCGCAGCAAAACGCGGAAAAGGAACCCTTATTCTCATTCACATTGCCCCTGACCCTACATGGTCTAATCTTCCTCTTTCTGGTTTTTTTGCACAAATGTTGCAAAAACTAATTACATTAGGATCTTTTGAAAACACAAACCCAACACACAGAGAAAAAAGAACAAGCATACAAAATCCTTGGCGAACCATAGCCGCTGATGGGCAATTACAAGCCCCGCCCTCTGATGTTGTTCCACTGATCTTTAATGCCCAAAATTCACCCCGTCCTTCCTATCATACTCCTCCAGGACTTTATGGTGTCAAAAACAATTTTTATGCACTTAACCTCTTAACTGATTCATCGCGCTTGATGAAACAATCATCATTACCAACTTCTCTTAATAAGAGCCCTTTATCTTATGATACAAAAGAAAAAAATCTTATCGGTCCCCTTTTAGGATTAGCCCTCTTATTATTTGCCTTTGATCATTTTATCATTTTATGGATAGGAGGGGTTTTTTCTTTTAATAAATGGCGTAATCGGTTTTTCCTTCCTCTCATCATTCTGATTGGTCTGTTTTCATATGATCCAAGGCTTCATGCGCAAACAACAGAGAGTCATTATGATCATGATAGTGTGCAAGCTGCTGGTGCAACACATCTTGCCTACGTTATAACCAACAATCATGAAATTGATACAACGAGTAAAAGTGGTCTAGAAGCCTTAAGCCAATTTATAGCAGAGCGCACAATGCTCACCCCCGGCTCTGTTAGAGCACTTGATCTCGATAAAGATGAACTCTCCTTTTATCCTCTTATTTACTGGCCAATTGATGTTCAGAGTCCTATGCTAACCTCCAAAAACATTGAAAAAATAAATAACTTTATGAAACATGGAGGAACCATTTTATTTGACACGCGCGATCAGATAAAGAGTAATCTTAATCTTGAAGGAGATGCCACTCCAGAAACGCAGAGATTACGAACCATCTTAAAAGGGTTAAACATTCCCTCCATTGAGCCGGCCTCAACAGATCATGTTATTGCGCGTTCCTTTTATATTATGCCAGATTTTCCTGGTCTCTACCGTGGTTCACCTTTATGGGTTGAATCCTCATCAACAAACAAAAAAAATAAAAATTCTCTTACCAGCGGTGATAATGTAAGTTCCCTGCTCATCACCGCAAATAACTTTGCTGCTGCTTGGGCACTCGATGAAAAAGGGACATGGAAATATCCCCTTGTTCCCAATGATCCAATGCAACGTCTCTGGGCATTTCGTGCAGGCTTAAATATTGTCCTTTATGTGCTTACTGGAAACTATAAAGCAGACCAAATTCATGTTCCAGCGCTCTTGGAACGCTTTAAAAGAGAAAGAAGGCAATGATACCACTTTTCACTTTTCAGCCTTTTTTACCTCTCTTTTGGATTCTGCTGTTAAGTGGAATATCCATTCTTTTTGTCGTTGTTGGTCTTGTTACACAACATCAAGGGTCTTTATTTCGTCTGATGGCATTGAGCGCTCTCATTCTTGCTTTGCTTAATCCAATGATTATTAAAGAACAGCGCGAACCACTGAAAAGTACAGTAGGCATTGTCATTGACCGCAGCAAAAGCCAAACTTTTGGAACACGCATAAACGACAGTGATGAAGCACGCGCGCAATTAATTAAAACATTGGCGCATTATCCACAATTTGAACCACGTTTTATTGAAGCTGGAAAACTTGCTGATCATCAATATGCCCCTTCAACGAATTTGTTTAATGCTTTAACACAAGCACTTTCTGATGTACCGCCCTCTCGTTATGCAGGAACCATTTTTATTACTGATGGACAAGTGCATGACATTCCAGATCTATCAGATCTTCATCATGAAGCCCCTCTTAATGCTCTGATAACAGGGCGCTCAGATGAATTTGATCGTCAAATCAAATTTATTTCTCCTCCACGCTTTGCCCTTATCAATAAACCACAAAAGCTCTCCATTTTGGTAGAAGATCAAGGAGCCCATCCAAAAACGATCCCACAGAAAGCTAATATTACACTCAGCGTCAATGGACAAGAAATTGGCCATTATTCTGTAACTCCTGGTATTATTTTTCAAACTGAAGTTACCCTTCCCCATGCTGAAAAAAATATTATCCAAGCAACCACTGAGCCTTACAAAGGTGAACTAAGCGTTGAAAACAATCGCGCCATAACAACCATTGAAGGAATCAGAGAAAATTTACGCGTTCTTCTTATTTCAGGTGCCCCTTATAATGGAGAACGGACATGGCGTGACCTTTTGAAGGGTGACTCTAATATTGATCTTGTTCACTTTACGATTTTGCGCCCCCCTACTAAAGCGGATAATACGCCTTTAAGCCAATTATCCTTGGTGGTTTTTCCTACAAGAAAACTCTTTGTTGAAGAGATTAATAACTTTGATCTCATCATCCTTGATGGTTACCAGCACTCTGCTGTTCTACCTTTAATCTATTATGATTATATCGCCCAATATGTACAAAAGGGTGGTGCATTGTTGATGGTAACAGGACCTGAATTTACCCAAAAAAACTCACTTGCGAAAACACCTTTAATAAGCATTCTACCGGCATTGCCCAATGGAACTATTATTGAAAAACCTTTTCGCCCCGCGTTAACTAAAGAAGGTGAACGCCATCCTGTCACAAGAGATCTTGCAACGCTTAATTTTCCAGCTTCTCAATGGGGGCGATGGCTGCGACAAATTGCTATTCAAGATGCATATAAAGGCACAGCTCTCATGAAAGGAGCTGATGAACAGCCACTTTTACTTCTTTCCCATGTTGATAAAGGGCGTGTAGGTATGTTGCTTTCCGATGAAAGTTGGCTTTGGGCACGAGGTTTTGAAGGTGGTGGTCCTTATGCGGCTCTTTATCGCCGAATTGCTCATTGGCTTATGAAAGAACCGGAACTTGAGGAAGAAAAATTAAGTGCGACCAGCAGCCATCATCATTTAACAATTCGCCGCCAAACTCTGAATGACCATCCAAAACCCGCTGAGATAACTTTTCCTTCTGGAAAAAAACAAAAGATTCTCCTTACTAAAGAGCAAGAAGGTCTCTTCACTGCAACTATAGACACTGACGAGACGGGAATTTTTACCATCAAAAATGACGATTTAACAATACTATCTTCTGTAGGGATGCTCGATAATCTTGAATTGTTTGATTTAATTTCAACAAAAGAAAAATTAGCACCCATTATTAAACACACGGGGGGCTACATCGGACGTTTACACCCTGAAGGAAAAGAAAACATTCATCTTCCTCCACTCAAGCTCATTCAATCAAAAACAAATCTGTTATCTTCCCCAGCACATTCAATTATTTTGAAAGAAGCGACAGAAACGCGTTTAATCAATACCTTTTATTTTTCGGTATTTTCTGGTTTTTTTGCCCTACTTGTTTGTCTTTTACTGTTGAGCAACATGTGGTATCGTGAAGGCCGTTAAAAAATCCTGAGATTGCGTAGAGTAATTTTTAAAATTAAGCTTATCTTTTACGATGAGATAAGATATTCATCTATAATAATAATTTTTTATCTTGAATAAGAGCTTTACATATTAAATCAATTATCGTTATTTTCTTGCACATCCTTAAAAGAGGTGCTGTATGGATAAAAACCATTGAAGAAAAAAATAAAATTCCTCTTAAGAATCTTCTTAAAATAAGGATTTTTATAAAGTTTTGATGGGATAATATAACAGTTTTGGTTTGCAGCTTGTATGAGCGTAAAGATGTTGGTTCATGAATAAACTTTATAAACGAGACTTTTCATAGCTTTGAAGAACTTTCGTGAAATGAGATCAAAGGCACTGGAAAATATTTTTTCAAAAAATATATGAATGAACAACACAATATTTTATTTGGAATATTCCTCTTGAGGCATTCTGTTTTGCCTGAGAAACATCTCCCATTAAAGGCATTACATGGCAGCGCAAGACCGTAAAAATTTCTGATAAATACAATAATTCTTTTGCATTTTTTCCAAGCGATTAGACTTTTTATGATAATATGTAGTCGTATAAAAGCTGTTTAAAAATCTTAAAACTTTATGACCATCATTTTAAAATTTATCCCATCATACAAAAGACATCGCGGTTGCTAAAGAATGATCTATTTATATTATGCTGTCCTTTGTTATAGGAAATACAATACAGCATTAATTCTCTAAAAAATTTTCTTATATTTTCAACAAGCTCTTTTTCCTTTTACAATCCTTCTTGCCTTTAAACACTAACTTATCTTATGTTTGCTCTTTAAATCGTTTTTAATACTCTACGAGCTTTTATGTTTTATCTTGCCCATATATCGGATATACATCTTTCGCCTCTCCCCAAACCTTCCCTTTTTGAACTTTCTGGAAAGCGTCTTACCGGTTACTTAAATTGGCAAAGAAAACGTAAAAGTCAAATGGCAACAAATGTCCTCGAAACTTTAATAGATGCCTTGAATAAGACAAAGCCTGATCATCTTGTGATCTCTGGTGATCTTGTAAATCTTGCTCTTGATAAGGAATTTGAACAAGCGCATCGTTGGCTCATTACCTTAGGACAACCTCAAAATATTTCTTTGACCTTTGGAAATCATGATGCTTATGTCCGCGGAGCCCTCCAAAAAGCATGTATGCTTTTTAAACCTTGGATCACAGGGGATGTGCCTCAAAAAAGTGCCTTTCCTTTTCCTTATATGCGCATTCGCGAAGATGTCGCCATCATAGCTGCTTCTTCAGCTATTGCGACACTTCCTTTTCAAGCTTCTGGTTATTTTGGTAAAATACAAGCGCAAACGTTACCACACTTTTTAAAAGAAGCAGCACAGCGCAACCTTTTTCGTGTTGTCATGATCCACCATCCCCCTTTTCCCAAGGCAACGTCTTGGCATAAAGAACTACGAGATATAAAACGTTTTCAAGAGGTTATCAAACAGCACGGTTGCGAGCTTATTCTTCACGGACATACTCATTTACCCACATTGAAGTGGATTGAAGGACCAATTAAAAAAATTCCTATTGTTGGTGTTCCTTCCGCATCACAAGCTTTTGGTGATAAAAAACCACCCGCGGGCTTTAACTTATTTTCCATTGAACGCTTACAAAATCAATGGCACTGCCAGTTGCAACGTTATAGCATTATTAATCCCCAAAATGAGATTGCCTGTACTGAAACAATTAATCTTTAAATATTTCCAAAGTTATCAAAACAACAAAAAACGAAAATATTTTTACTTCATATCCCTGTCATAAATCATAATTTTATTGTCCTTCTCCCTTTAACAAGACAAAGTTTCATCTTCTTTGTCGACAAATCAATTTCTCTCAGAAGGCTCCATTGCCAATCCCACTTACGTGATTGACTTTATAAATCATTGGTTTACTTCCTTCTCATTCTTAAGGATGAAGACTTTTTCCCTATCTGATCTATAAATAATCTAGATTCTTTTCGTACGGATTTCACCAACTAATTATCCCTGTAATTTATCTCACAAAGTGCTATAAATCTTGCCATTACACATCATCGCACACTCTCCCTAAACATCTCATAGGCAAAATCTTCATCCTCCTATAATCATGATATTTTGTAAGATATAGAGAAGCGCATTTAGTTTCTATACCTAAATATTAATGACAATAAAAAGTCCAATAATAACTAAAACGTATAATTTCAATAATCCATCTCCCCTTGTAATTTATAAACAAACGATGTTGATTGATTTATAGCAAATAGATTTGAAATAGCCCCCTACTATGATACGCAAC
>NZ_LR607229.1:0-13078 GCF_902162175.1 Bartonella saheliensis | reverse complement strand
AACTGAAAAAGCATAAGTGGTGCATCTTACAAATATTTGTAAGAATTCTTTTATTTCCATTTCGCGATAAACATTAGGAGAAATCTTTATATTATTTTTGTGCCCTAATATATGCCCTAAATATTCATAAACAGCTCTTGCACCGTAATATGCGCGTTCGCTGAGTAAACTTAAAAAGGACTTTCCTACTTTACAAGTTTCTTTATTACGGTCACAAAATGTTCCTAAGTCATTTAAAGCTTCCTTAAACGCAATAATTACATCACTTGTTGTTGTCTCATTATTTTTTGCATTAGGAGAATGGTTACTGCTTGGATTTGCTACGAAAAATGAAATAATGACAAAAACAAAAAACAAAAAAAATGATAATTTGATTAAAAAACGTATCATGAGCAATTAATGTACCGCAGTGGTAAAGGCAATAAAAAAGGTATTTTACACACTGTATCTTTATAAAAAATTTATAAAACGAGTTTTTTATAAAATTGAATATTCATTTATTGGACCTATATCATTAGCTTTTTTGTAAATATGATTATGATGTCGCTGTATAAAAATGGGATATATTGTCTATTTAGAAAAGAACAATACCAAAATTATACAGAAATATCATGCAGTTAGAGGCTTATTATATATAAGAAACTATGATAAAAAATAGAGGCATCTCTTACAATTTCATCTCATTCATCTCAAGCTAAGATTTTTTATAATATTGTAAACATCAATTTAATTGAATATGAACAGAAGGAATTTATGCCAAAAATAATATCATTAAGAGAAAATTGCTCTTACCAAACCGTTTACGGATAAGTAACCCTCTATATGTAAGCTATAAAGAATGAGAATGACTATCATCATTCTGGTATTATAGGAAAATATTCTCAACTTGATTTTAAAGAATAGGCAAACATATGTGCCAAAAATGAAGAATAACGTAGTATTATTGTTTAGCTGATTAAATGTGATAATGCTCGTTTTAAAATACTATAGGGTCTTGAGTGTTAACCATTTGATGCTCTCTTATACAGATTAAAGATTTGTAAAGTATGAAATTAATAATTATTGATAAGAGCTCTTGTTGATTTATCAACTTATAAATGGATATAATGAATCTGCTTATTCTAGGAATCTGAAAGGAAAAAGCAATAATATCACTGCACTTCTTCCTAGCTTGAAATAAGAAATCATTTACATTCGTTTTTTGTGAAAAATAAACGCAACTGAAAATCAAAACTAATGACAACAAAGCGAAAGACATCCCGAAAAAAAACTATAAAAAATCGTAAATACCATAGTAGTCTTGTTATTACTCTTCTTCTTATAATTTTTCATTTTACTTTTTGGATAGCAAAAAATCTTTATTTCTATACACGAAAAAATACTTTATTTTTTGTTGGCTCTATTCTTTTTAGCATTAGCTTTTTATTTGTTTCATTTAATGCTTTATTTTTGCAAATGACACCACATAAAAATATTTTTACTCAAATAAAGTTTTCTTCTACTCAAAATATAGGAAAAAGCTCTAATTTATCTGAAAAAGAATCAAAATCACAAGAAACCTCTCATGTAACTTCATTGAATTCTTCAAGTCATCACAACACAAATCCACCTTTTTCCCCTCAATCAGCAAGCATGCTGGAAAAGCAAAAAGAACTCGCAAAATTAGGACTTTATGATGGACCTTTAGATGGACTGGATGGACCTAAAACACAACGTGCTATCGCTTTATGGAAACAACAAGCTACTCAAAAAATGCAAAATGATGTTTTATCCAATCACACAACAGATGAAATTGCGCTATTAATTAAACAGAGCGAAATAGAAATGGAAAATAACACAACAAAAAAAAATATAACAAATTCGAACGAATCTACTTTACAACCTTCTATTGAAGATATTTTACAGGTGCAAAAAGCTTTACAGATTTTTGGTCATGAGGAAGTTCTTGTCACAGGAATAGAAGATCAAAAAACCATAGAAGCCTTAAAACAGTTTCAAAAAATGTTTGAGCTTCCTATCACAGGAAAAATTAATCCCACAATTTTACTGAAAATGCGTGAAATTGGTTTATTAAATTAAAGATAATCGTCTATATTATAAAAATAATCTCTTGATTGATAATGATAATTGATCATTTTCTTGTTTAATGCTCCCGAATACAAAAAAATTTCTTTACCGTAAACCCTTTTATATTAAATAATCAGAATGGTTTTCTTATACATTACATATTAAGTCATACAATTTGCTAGCAAAAGCATCATGACCGATTACAGCAAAAAATCATTGTAAGAGAGAAAAGGACATTATTTAAAAATTTTTATTACTTCTAATGATAAAAAAACACGAAATTCTGTTGTTTCATCGCACCCTCCTCTCATATTTTCGAGCTAGAAATGATCCATATATTACTGTCAATTTGATTTTGTGAATATAACGCAAGAATATGTCCAAACATCTGAAAAATAAGGAGACGAAAAGCTAGTGATATTATGGCTATTGTTTCCAAAGTGTTTTATAAAAAGCCGGCACATTTATTCAATCTATGATTGGAAAAGTTTTATATTTTATGGCGTTATTTCCTAAGAAAGCCTGTGCTTTTGTTGCTGCTTGTCAAGCAATATTTAAGCCTTCATTTAACCGCATATTTGAGATAAAGACTAAGTGCTATCTCTGCTGTTGTCGCCTTTGTATGCCAAATGGAGTGCGCGCACGTATATCTTCTATTTGTGTAATTTCTTAAAACAGGAAAACAGCCTAATTTGGGTAGAACATAAAAATTTTAATAGTAGAAATCATTTGCCATCTTGGTCATTTTCTTTTCATTTAACTTTACAGCTTTCAAAGACATCTAAAAACCGCGCTTTCTTTTGAATAATGAAGAGTATTGCCTCACGCTTTTATTTATCACGTGTCTTTTGGGGATCACCACTCCCTCACGTAAAATAAAATGTCCCAAATGGAATATACTTTGCCATTCACGGGGCTTTAAAAGAAACATCGCTCACAGTACCCAAGCCCATTTTACAATAATACCTGCAAATAATATAATAGCAATTTCACTGTGTACTATTATTTTAGGCTTCTAAAGAAGTAAGCTAGCATCATTATACACTGTCCCTACCTTCAATGTTTCAACAGCTTTTGGTACTTGAGATAATTTATAAAAAAGCATATCTTCCTTTAATTTTTTATCAACATAGTTCTCTCCGCCTATAAAAAGCAAAAAATGTGGTTTTGATTGATTCAATTATAAAAGAAGTTGAAATGAGAAAGTCTTATGATATTCAATATGAAAAATATATAAATTATATTTACAATCAATACCTTATATAACTTTTATATTTCTTCCTAAGCATAAAGCTGGTAGCGCACAGGAAGTTTTATAAACTCTGAGAAAATTTCATAATTACAAGAAGTTTTACATAATCCCATTCTATGAGCGATAACGTAAAATGGATTAGGGGGCATTTTTTCAAAACAGCCCATCAATTTACAAAATAAATGCATTTTTTGAAGTATTCTGTTTGTATGAGACATTCCTGCTGTTAAAAGAAAACGCATAAATTAACTGCACAATAGCGCCCCGCTCTCTATCAAGCATCCCTATCCATATTGAAAGCCTATTAATAATAACCCCCTGTTTTATCTTGCCTCCTATTTTCTTTCATAACGCTCTCAAAAATACACTTTCTCACATGCTATAAATCATAGTGCATTCTAGAGATGCTTTTTATTTTCTTTAAGGAATAAAATAAAAGGACATACATAAAAATTTATTTCAGTGGTCACAATACAATAAAAAATATTAACCCGTTATATCCTTTTTGCTATTGCAGCTTGCGCTGCTGCTAAACGAGCAATTGGGACTCGAAAAGGAGAACATGAAACATAATCTAAGTTATTTTCTTCACATAAAGCAATAGAAGCAGGATCACCTCCATGTTCACCACAAATTCCCAATTTTATTTTTTCTCGCTTTGAGCGTCCACGCTGTGCAGCAATGGCAACCAGTTCTCCTACACCATCACGGTCAATAGATACGAAAGGATCTTGTTCTAAAAGGCCTTTCTGAAAATAGGTTGCCAAAAAAGGAGCCGCATCATCACGAGAAATTCCAAAAGTGGTTTGTGTCAAATCGTTTGTTCCAAATGAAAAAAACTCCGCCGTTTCAGCAATTTCATCGGCTCGAAGTGCTGCTCTTGGAAGCTCAATCATCGTCCCAACCATATACTGAATAGTTCTTCCCTTTTCTTTCATCACTTCCTCAGCAACCTGATCAATACGCGCTTTAACAAAATCAAGTTCAGATTTAAGCGCAATAAGTGGCACCATAATTTCAAGCATAACAGGAGAGCCAGATTTTTGGGCGGCTTCTGCTGCTGCTTCAAAAATCGCCCGCGCTTGCATTTCAGCAATTTCAGGATAAGTAATAGCTAAACGACATCCTCGTAATCCAAGCATAGGGTTAAATTCGTGCAACTGCTGTGCGCGTTCAGCAAGCGCTTCTGCAGAAACCCCCATAGCTTTTGCAACTTCAAGAATTTCTGCATCGGTTTTGGGTAAGAATTCATGGAGTGGCGGATCAAGCAAGCGAATGGTCACAGGCAAACCACACATAATTTCAAACAATTCACTAAAATCTGAACGCTGCATTGGCAAAAGCTTGTCTAACGCTTTGCGACGTCCACTTTCATCATGACTTAAAATCATTTCACGCATGGCAACGATACGTTCACCAGAAAAAAACATATGCTCCGTACGGCAAAGACCAATACCTTCAGCCCCAAAAGAACGCCCCATACGGGCATCAGATGGTGTCTCAGCATTGGCGCGAACTCTTAGACGTCGCATGCCATCAGCCCATTCCATCAACTTTGCAAAGTCTCCGCAAAGCTCAGGCTGTAACATCGCAACCTTCCCTTTGAAAATTTCCCCACTCCCACCATCAATCGTGATAACATCACCTTTTTTAAAACTTTCTCCTGAAGCAAACAGCGCATTTGTGTTATAATCAATCCGTACATTGCCAGCACCGGAAATACATGGCTTTCCCATCCCCCGCGCCACAACAGCAGCATGGCTTGTCATGCCGCCACGCGTTGTTAAAATTCCTTCAGCAGCATGCATCCCATGAATATCTTCTGGGCTTGTTTCTACGCGGACCAAAATAACTTTGCGTCCTTCTGCTGATGCTGTTTCTGCCTCTTCTGATGTAAAAACAATTTCACCCGTTGCCGCTCCAGGAGAAGCCGGTAAACCACGCCCTATAACAAAACGTTCTGCTTTGGGATCAAGTGTTGGGTGCAAAAGTTGATCAAGTGACTTTGCATCAATACGCATCACAGCCTCTTCACGACTTATTAAACCCTCTTCAACCATTTCAATTGCTATCTTGAGAGCTGCACGTGCTGTGCGTTTTCCTGAACGAGTCTGCAACATCCATAATTTACCCTTTTCAATGGTAAATTCGAGATCCTGCATATCTCGATAATGCTGCTCAAGTTTCTGCGCGATCTGACATAACTTTAAAAAAGCTTCAGGCATGATTTTTTCTAAAGACGGATTATTTGAACCAGCAACAATACGCGCATTTTCTGTAATATTTTGAGGCGTTCGAATACCCGCCACAACATCCTCCCCCTGCGCATTAACTAAAAATTCACCATAAAGTTCTTTTTGTCCTGTCGATGGATTGCGTGTAAAAGCAACACCTGTTGCCGAATCTTCTCCCATATTCCCAAAAACCATAGCTTGCACATTCACGGCTGTTCCCCAACTTTCAGGAATGCCATGTAAACGGCGATAAGTAACTGCACGTGCTGTCATCCAACTTGAAAAAACAGCTCCTATCGCCCCCCATAACTGTTGTGCAGGATCTTGTGGAAAGGGGGTCCCTAATTTTTCTTCAACGTAAGCTTTATAAGAAGTAATAACATTCTTCCAATCATCTGCTGTCATTTCTGTATCAACAGTGTAACCATTGTGTGCCTTTGCTTCATCAAGAATCTCTTCAAAAAACGAATGCTCTACGCCTAAAACAACGTTAGAATACATTTGGATAAAACGCCGATAACTATCATAAGCAAAACGTTCATTATTGGCTTGTAAAGCAATCGCTTTGACGGTTTCATCATTCATGCCAAGATTTAGTACTGTATCCATCATCCCTGGCATAGAAGCTCGTGCTCCTGAACGAACAGAAAGCAGAAGTGGTCTTTGTTCATTCCCAAATTCACGTCCTGTTTGTTCAGAAACGCGTCTTAGTGCTTTCTTAACAGATTCCTGTAGCTCTTCTGGATATGATTTGTCATGGGCATAATAAAAATTACAAACTTCTGTTGTCAGAGTAAAGCCGGGTGGTACCGGCAAACCAAGGTTACTCATTTCTGCCAAATTAGCGCCTTTACCTCCCAGAAGATTACGCTCACTTGCGCTTCCTTCTGCGCTGCCATCTCCAAAACTATAAACCCATTTTTTCATTATACAAATCCTCCCATATCAGCATCAAAACACCATTCAACTTAGGCTCATTTAAAAACAATGATTTGATTTTAAAACCGGCAAAATAAAGAATATCGTTCCATAATCACTTCATAAATGCATAATACCAATCCTTCCAAAAGAGAAATGAGACCATACATCTCATTTATCCCCCTTTTGGAAGATTAAATTTTAGTTTTTAAGATAACCATCAATCACCGAAAAAAACTCGTCTACGTTCATGGCACCTTCATATTTATCACCATTGATAAAGAAAGTAGGCGTTGCTGTGACACCAAGTTCTTTACCACGCTCAAAAGATGCATTCACTTCATCTAAAATGGACTGATTTTTCAAACACGCAGTAAAACTCTCATCTGTAAAACCCGCCATTAAGCTAATCTTTTTCAACGGTGTCAGAGCATCTTTTACCCAAGCCCACTCATTTTGTTTTTGAAATAAAACTTCTATCAAAGGAAAATAGCGATCTTCTGGTGCACATCGCGCTAACATAAAACCTGCTGTTGCTCGAGGATCAAAAGCATAATCGCGAAAAATCATTTTTACTTTGCCTGTTTTGATATATTTTTTACGAATTTGAGGAAGGATATCGTTATAAAAATGCGCACAATGCGTACATGTCAATGAAGCATACTCAACAATGATGACTGGAGCATCTTCCTCTCCTTCAAAGCGATCCTTTACTTTACCCGATTGAAGAAGCTCAGCCATATCTACCGTTGCAACAGGCTTTGAACCACGCGCTAAAGCAACTGTTACACTGTTTTGTACAACCGTTATGAAGAGAAAAATTATTCCAAGAGATAAAAAAGAACGATATTTTACCATAAATAATACTTTTCTGTTGTTATTAAAAGAATAGGAATCCAATGCTTTTGCATATATTATAAGGAAAATATATAAAATATCTTACTATTTATTATTTTTTTCCGAGAAAATGCAACAGCCAAGTTTATAAAGTGATTGGCGTAAGCTTTTATCTTCAATTCCTTCGAGCATTTTTTCCAAGCATTTTTTGTCTTTTTCACTTAAAGTCGGCTTTAGAGGCACATGATTCATAAAAATCGACAGACTTTTTTGCTCAATCTTGATGCGATCAATAGCAATATAACCAAAAAAACCATTAATTCTATGAAGCAATTCCTCTGTTTCATGCATCAATTTTAACGCAGCAAATCCTTCACATGCGATAACAAGTGTTGCGGGCTTAAAAACTTCATCTTGATCGGCGCGACGTTTCCAAATAATTTTAAGGGGTATTGTATGTTTACTGATATCATAGCCCACAATTTGTGGCCAATGCTCTATAAGCGCGACATTAAGCCCTGTCCGTTTACGTAAAACTGGATCAAGTATTTTCAGGACCGTCCTAGAAAGAGAATAAAAAGCATGCTTTTTTAGTTGTTTTCTCATTTTTAGATCATTATTCAACCGTTTACTCAATGACAATCATTTGTTTCATCTAAAAATTTTACCTTTCTAATTTATATAATATCAACAAAATAGACATTCTTTCCACACCAAAGTCTCAACAATAAAAATACAGAAGCAAAAAAACATAGATGACCCAATAAATGCTTTTTTCTTTTGCATTTTACGTCTCCCTATGCTTGAAAACAATCATGTATGAAATTTCTTCGCACCTCCTTTCTTGGTACGATAAAAATCACCGACATCTCCCATGGCGGATTACTCCCGAAGAACAAAAACAAGGTATCCGTCCTGATCCTTATCATGTTTGGCTTTCTGAAATCATGCTTCAACAAACAACCGTTGAAACGGTTAAGCCTTATTTTAAAAAATTCTTGAAACTTTGGCCTGATCTTTCTTCTTTAGCAAAAGCCTCACAAGATGACATCATGAAAGCATGGGCTGGACTTGGTTATTATTCACGCGCACGAAATCTTAAAAAATGTGCAAGCCAGCTTGTTGAAAACTACGCAGGACAATTTCCACAATCTGTAAAAGCCTTACAAACTCTCGCGGGTATTGGAGATTATACAGCCGCAGCCATTGCTGCAATTGCTTTTAACCACCCTGTAGCAGTGGTTGATGGTAATGTCGAACGTGTGATAGCCCGCCTTTTTGCTATTACTTCAATATTACCAAAAGCAAAAGCTGAAATTAAAGAAAAAACACAAAAAATTATTGCTTTAAATCGTCCTGGCGACTTTGCTCAAGCAATGATGGATTTGGGAGCAACAATTTGTACGCCACGCAAACCATCTTGTTCTATCTGCCCTCTTCAAAGTTTATGCAAAGCGGAAAAGATGCAACAAACAGAAGCTTTTCCAGTTAAAGCTCCTAAAAAAGAACGCCCTTTAAAAACAGGTGTTGCTTTTGTAGTCCTTAATAAAAAGAGACAAATTTATTTAGAAAAAAGACAAACACAAAAGCTCCTTGGTGGAATGACCCAAATTCCTAATAATATTGGCATAAATAACGAAAATGGACTTCAAAATGCACCCTTTACTGCCAATTGGCAATTTAAAGGACAAATTACCCATGTTTTTACTCACTTTTCTCTAAAACTCGATGTTTACTATACGGACGATCTTCATGAAACAAATTGTGAAAATGGTTGGTGGTGCAACATTCAACATCTTGCTGACGAAGCGCTCCCTACTGTTATGAAAAAAGCTATCTCCATAGCACTTCCCAATTCTTTTAGGTTTAAATGACCAGCCCTATTGGTAAAAATGTTTGTTAACAAAGACTTTGATTCCCTAGCGACCATTTCTTCCTCTGTAAAAGAAATTAAGAGCGTGAAATAACCAATTTTTCCTACAAATAAGAATTAAGCAGAGATAAAAAAGCTTAGAAATCTTAGATTTAAATTTCAGGATTTATCTTTTTTCACCTACGCAAAAGCGCGCCGATACCATCACACACTTTACCAGTCTCCAATGTTATCTCCAACCCTCAACTCTTGAGACGGCTCATAAGAAGTACTTTTAATCCTATGTTAGCTCCACTTATGACGTGCAAACAAGTGATTTTTATTGACTCAATATAAAACAGGTTTGAAATCAAAAGATCTGACGATATTCGATAAGCTAATTCAAAAGGTGAATAGTGAATAATGCTAACTTATTGTTATAATTAACATATTTCTATACTGCACGCACCCCCATAAATGTACATGCTCCCCCCTTAAAAGAACTTACTTTTTTGAACTTCTCAATGAATCTTTTTAATTCTGTTATTTTATTTTCATAAAAGTATATCGATTGATAATTTGACTATTTTGACACTTAAATAAAAGTATAGAGTGAAGCTTTTTCATTTTGAGTTCTTCTATAAGAGTTATAAAAAATACTCACTTGCCACTTTGCAAACAAAATGAGCATATAAATAACGCTTTTAAATGCATAAAATGCCCTTACGTCTCTCTCAATTAAAGGCATCTACACATTGGCGATCAATAGATAGAATGAAGTGATCTTCTTCATTTATAAAACACCTGTTTTTAACATTTGTGAGCGTATAATCATTCTTAAATGATCTATGGATTTCAATCGTCCATTTTCCTCATAGTACCAAAAGGTCCAACCGTTACAACTCTGCGAATCTTGAGCCTTTCTTCCCATTGCATGAATTGAGCCTGCTTCACCACCATGCATAATCGTACCATCAGCTCTTACAATAGCAGATACTTGCTTCTTGCGATCATAAAGTACTTCTCCAGGATAGAGTAAACCTGCTTCAAGCAAACTATTGAATGCTACACGTGGTTCTGCTTTTTTTCTATCCAAAATCGCCAGTTCTGGTTGTGCTAAAGGTTTAACCGCCGCAATCCTCTCACACGCTGCATCAATATAATCTTGCTCACGTTCAATCCCCACAAAATCACGCCCTAAAAGCTTGGCAACAGCACCTGTTGTTCCCGAACCAAAAAACGGATCAAGAATAACATCACCAGGCTTACTAGAAGCCATAATAATACGCGCTAATAACGCTTGTGGTTTTTGTGTTGGATGTAATTTACGCCCTGCATCATCCTTTAAACGTTCAGCTCCTGTACAGAGAGGAAAAAGCCAATCTGAACGCATTTGTAAATCTTCATTTGCTGCTTTTAAAGCATCATAATTAAATGTGTACTTTTTATCTTTTTGATCTCGCACCGCCCAGATAAGAGTCTCATGGGCATTTTGAAAGCGACGCCCTCGGAAATTAGGCATCGGATTATTTTTGCGCCAAATAATATCATTAAGCATCCAAAAACCTAAATCTTGTAATGCCGTTCCAACTCGAAAAATATTATGGTAAGATCCAATAACCCAAAGCGTTCCGTTGGGTTTTAACACACGACGACACGCAAGCAACCATGCTCGGGTAAAAGCATCATAAGCAGCAAAGCTCTCAAACTGGTCCCATGCATCATCAACCGCATCAACAAGCGAATGATCTGGGCGGTATAGCGCACCATCTAATTGCAAATTATAGGGGGGATCCGCAAAAATCATATCAACAGAATGTTTTGGCAATTTTTCTAAAACGGCAACACAATCTCCTTTAAAAATTTTATTGCGCCATGGCATCTGTGAGGAAGTACGAATGAAATCTTTTTGAAGCTGAATAACTGTCATGAAAAACCCAACGAAATGAACTGAATTTGCCCTATAATCAATCAAAATAGTTTATAGACCCGCATTACCCATTCATATTTACAAAATAGAGTAAACGTATCGTTAAAGTTCTAAAAAATTGATATTCATTTTTATTTTTTAAAGTAAAAAAACTTTCATATGAATGAGTCCTTATTTTTCTTTTTTAATGTACTGTTCCCATAGCTTTTATTTTGTAAAAAAATTAAGAATCGCTTTCAAAGCGTATTTTTATGAAATAAGGTCCTCTTAATATTGTTCTCATGAAAATTGTCCATCTCGTAACATGTAAAGGAATATCTTATGCCTCAGATAGATCTTATTATTTTTGATTGTGACGGAGTTCTCGTCGACTCTGAATATCTTGCAGCAAAAATTGGATCTCAATTGCTCAAACAAACAGGATATGAAATATCAGCGGAAGAATTGAGTGAGCGTTTTGCAGGGCTTATCTTTCGCGATATTCTTAAACACGTTGAACAGGAAACAGAAAAGCCAGTTTCTGCTCATCTTATAGATCAGATGACCAATATTTTTCGTAAACAAATAAAAACTGAATTACGGGCTATGGATGATATAAGAGAAGCTGTAGAAATGATTCAAACGCGCTATCCCTACTGTATCTGCTCTAATGCAAAGAGTGTAGATATAAAAGAAATGCTCATTACTGTTAATCTCTATGACCTTTTTGAAGGTAAAATATTTTCAGCACCTGAAGTGGGAACAAAAAAAACGAAACCTGCCCCTGATGTTTTTCTTTTTGCCGCACAACAATTAAAAGTAGAACCCCAAAACACAATCGTTATAGAAGATTCACTTCATGGTGTCCACGCTGCCATAGCAGCAGGCATGCGTGTCATCGGCTTTACAGGAGGTTCCCATAGCTATCTTGGCCACTCTAATGCACTTGCAGAAGCTGGTGCGGAAACAGTTATCGCAAAACATGCTCATTTAGGAGAAGTTTTAGAAGCAATGGCTGTATGGCGCGATTTATTATAAAAAAACTCTTGAAGATATCAGTTTGTAAATTTTTGTAAGAGGATATTTTATCCAAATCTCCTCCTCTTTTCGCTTCTCTTCTTTTCTAATAACTTTAATAAATTTCAATATGGGGTGATTACATCTTAGTATGAAAAAAATATGGTGACTTGCTCAGAAACTATGAATCTAACCATTGCACATGCTTTAAAAGGAGCAAAGATACGAACGCATAAAAAAATCTAACCTTCTGGGAAATCAATCCTACCGGTAAACTAGCTATCTTTTTCAAATCCAATATCCTAGTCCCAACATCAGTCATCCATCCTGATAAATGACTAGATTTGTCAAAGAAAAAAATATTATAATTTCTTGCTCAATAAGATGTAAAAATTTCTATATCCCCTCAGCTTATTAAATACATTACCCAACATGGTAGAATTGTATGCTCTGTTCGTATTAACCACAGGCAAATACATTAAAATTCGCGGAATCTATAGAGCAGTTCATTGAAAATGACAAAAGCACCCTTTCCGAGTTATAAGGGCTTATACCTTCTCAATCCAGATCTCATAAACTTGTTAAAGTTTTATTGATATTACTGCTTAAAAAATCTTTTGACGACATCAATTGGCATAGTCTCTCTAAAGTTAGATAAAGACTAGAAAAATATGTCTTTATAAAAATATGCACCTTTATAGGAAATATTTTTTATCAAAAAAATGATGAACAATATATTGATTTATAATGATAATCTAACGTTATTCAGATTAAACAAAAAATGAATATCGTAAAATTCTCTCATTTCAAATCTGGATATATTAAGTTAATTAAAAAAATAAATAAAAACACCCCTTTATGAAGTACCCCAAGAGTCGAGGATTACAGCAACATCAGGAACAAGCCTAGCGTATGACTTTACTCCTTTATAAAAATAAAGGTGGCGGAAATCTATGAACTTAAGGCTTTATATTATACTACTTACACATGTC
>NZ_LR607228.1:0-13862 GCF_902162175.1 Bartonella saheliensis | reverse complement strand
TCCCTCCCCTGAACAGGCGCCTCGAAAGAACGCTCTGTTACCCAAAGTCGAGTTACCAACACCAAGCATCAATCAATTAAATTCTGATGATCCCCTGTTAGAAGCCGCACAACGTGCTCCTGTATTAGCTTATGCGAACGCACAACAAGGCAAAAAAGATTCACAAAGCAATGACGGTGCTTTGCCTCACCAACTGGAAAGCAAACCTGATGAAACAACACAACGCTTTAATCATCTTCTCAAACCCACAGTGCTTGAAGGTATTCGAGCCTCAACCCTTGGTAATCGAAATTATATCATCACGATGGGAACGTCTATTCCTTGTATCTTAGAAACAGCCATCAGCAGTGATCAACAAGGTTTTGCTAGTTGTATTGTCTCCAGAGATATTTTATCCGACAATGGTCGTGTTGTGCTTCTTGATAAAGGCACCCAAATTGTTGGAGAATATCGCGCTGGATTGAAAAAAGGCCAAAAACGTCTCTTTGTGCTATGGAATAGAGCAAAAACCCCCAATGGTATCATTATATCCTTAGCTTCACCGGCAACAGACAGTTTAGGACGCTCTGGAATTGACGGTGATATTGACAATCATTGGTTAGAGCGAATTGGATCTGCACTTCTTGTCTCCTTGATAAAAGATGCAACAAGCTATGCCAATAAACGTTTATCAAAAAAACAAGAAAAAGAAGAGACTGAAACAGTCTCTTCAGGACAAAACATCGCCAATATTCTTGTCGAAAATTACGCCAATATTCCTCCAACTTTATCCAAAAACCAAGGGGAAATGGTGAATGTTTTTGTTGCCCGTGATTTAGATTTTTCCGGTGTTTATAAACTGAAAATCATCGAAAACAAAAAACAGATTATCAATCGAGCTGTCTCAAGAAACTTTTACAAAAATTCTGCGATACCTTTAGAATGAACCAAACCTTACACACCATGTGCGATGAAACCGTCGCGATTGTTCTCACAAAACTTGAGCCGATCAGTGTTTTTTTGAAAGATGAAAGTCTTTTTGAAATTGTTATCAATCGTCCCTATCAAGTAATGACGGAAGGGGTTGATGGCTGGAAAACAATAGAAGCACCGGCTCTCTCTTTTAATGAGCTTATGGGAATTGCGAAAGTTGTCGCCTCCTATTCCAAGCAAAATATATCAGATAAGAACCCAATATTATCCGCAACTCTGCCAGGCAATGAGCGCATTCAAATTGTCATTCCACCAGCTGTTGAAAAAGGCACAATTAGTATGACAATTCGTAAACCATCCTCACAGAGTTTTTCTCTTGAAGAACTGGCAAATAAAGGTCTTTTTTCGCACTGTGAACAGATCTCTTTCACACCATTAAAAGATTATCCTACACGTTTTAATGAACTCAAAATCACCGAGCATAACTTAGCCACTGCCTACTGTAATAAAGACTTTGTTTTCTTTTTAAATCAAGCTGTAAAATGCCAAAAAAATATTTTGATTGCCGGAAAAACTGGCTCAGGGAAAACAACATTATCAAAAGCATTAATCGCCAAAATTCCTCAAGACGAACGTATTATCACCATTGAAGACACCCAAGAATTGGTGATCCCACACCCCAACCATGTCTCGATGATCTATTCAAAAGATGGACAAGGCTTAGCTTCAGTTGGTCCCAAAGAACTCCTTGAATCATCCCTACGGATGCGACCTGATCGTATTCTTTTGCAAGAACTTCGAGATGGTACAGCCTTTTATTATATCCGCAATGTCAATTCAGGTCACCCAGGTTCCATTACGACGGTCCATGCCTCAACAGCCCTTGCAGCCTTTGAGCAAATGACCCTTTTAGTCAAAGAAAGTGAAGGAGGGGGTGATTTAGAGCGTGATGATATTCGAGGTTTATTGATTTCAATGATTGATATCATCATCCAATGCAAACGGGTTGAAGGAAAATTTAAGGTTACAGAAATTTATTATGATCCCTTCAAACAACGGAATATCTTTGGCGGGGACTAGAATAAGATCACATCGGTTGAAGGCTTTTTAAAGCAACAATTGTCCATATTGCCCATAAAAGGAAAAATGCATGAAAAGCAAAACAACAGGAAACAGAGAAAACCTTTTATCGATAACAGCGGAAGAATTAAAACAACGCCGTCAAGCCGTTGATACCGCCATCAATACCCATACGATAGAAGGGATAACGCTTCATCCCACAACGCTAAAAATTTTAGAAGAATACGCAAGGGGAAATATTTCACTCGAAGAATTTAATACCCTCATGGACAACGTAACTTTATAAGGAAGCACGATGCCAAAAGCAAAAGAAAAAACCAAAAATATACATCCCTCTTCTCCTCATAATTATCTCTATCCAGGGACCCAAATACCCAAAAATAAATATAAAGAAACAAATTTAGATCTCTTTTGGGAAAAATGTTCGCATGATATAGAAAAAGGATTAGAAAGGCTGCGTCGTGAATCTATTCCAGAGCATTTTGATTACCATTATCTAAGCCATATCCATCACCATTTGTTTAAAGAAACATTTGAGTGGGCTGGAAAGATCCGCTCTATTCCCTTCACATTTTCAGACGAAAGCGTTGCGGTCATACCAGAAATGAAAAGAACAGAATATAACAATGTTTTTGCAAGCGATAATGAGATTGAAGAAGGCTTACAAACATTAAATAAAACACTTGCAGAAAAAGATGATTTGAAAGGCTTAACACGCAAAGAATTCATTTTAGAAGCCGTACCACTCTTTATCTCTCTCAAAAATATACAACCATTCATAGATGGCAATGAACATACAATAAACTTTTTTTTTGAAAATCTTGCTAAAGGTGCAAATCATCAACTTGACTTTTCCCTTGCAACAAAAGAACGCATGATGATGGCCTATACCCAAGCCGCACACTCTGGCAATGCACAAGCAATGAGAGATCTTTTTGAAGATATCTCTCACCCAGAAAAAATACGTCTTTTACAGGAATTTATGAACAATATGAAAAAAAGCAAACAGGATGTAAATGATCGTCTTGTTGTGGTTGCAAAGGAAGATGAGACCTACACCGGCATTTATAAAGGGGCTCATTTTGATGGCTTTATACTCGATGTGGAAGGGACTTACATCATCGCCAGCAAAGCAGATCTCACCTTAGAACAACAAAAAGCGTTAAAACCCGGTGACCAATTTACCTTTACAGCTCCTAGAACAAAAGAACTTGAAAAAATTCTCATTCCAGAAGGAAAATTAGCCCCTTTGACAAAAAATGAAAAGGCTGAAAGGGTTGCAGAAGATGCCTGTGTTCAAACAGCGCGAGACCAAATTCAACAGTTGGCAAAAATTGTTTACGGCAACGCAAAAACATTAGACGAACAAATGGTCGCGATTATTAAAAATCCAAGCTTAGGTCAACAGCTTGCCAACCAGATTGAAAAGGCACCAGATTCTGTTGCTCATCTTGCAGGTGTGAGTTTATGTGGACTTCAAAATAAGACACGTGCAAACGCTAAAAATCATCTTGATATGCTTTGTACTGCCGTTGCAAATTTTGCCCATTCTGTAAAACATGCAGAGAAGGAAATTACTCAAGAACATACAACAAAACAAGAACGCCGTGCAAAAACAGTAGAAATGCCAAGTCAAAGTTTGCAAGATCTTTTTTCCTTGCCAAAAGAATTACAGCAAGAAGCTTTAGCAAAAAATCTTGGACTTCAAAAAGAGCTGACGACCTTTGTAAAAAAAATCAATAACCGTCTCTCAGAAAATGAACATAAAGCTGTCAAAAATAATGCGTATGAAACATTAGCTCAAAGCATTGGTGTCTCAGAAAATAAAGCCAAGCAAATTACGCAAACCATTAAGCAAGCTAAAGAAGTACACCAACAAGCCTATGCCCGCACAGTTAACCGTTCAAATGTGCTCGCTATGGCCAGCTAATAAGGATGGATAAAACCTTCCTCTTTCATGAGAAGAGCGCATAAATGAAAACGAGTTAGCATTATCCTGCGCCTTTGTAAAAAAGAGTATTGCACCCCTGAAAAAAGAGCATTTTGCAGTATATTCTAGAGAGAATTGAAAGTAATATACAATGAAATATACCAAGACACAAATCGTCCTTATTTTAACGCCTATTGCTTTAGGTGCTTTAACGATATTCCTTGTCCCTCATTTTTTGTTGCTGATAACAAATGGACTAAGAAGCGATCAAATGTATTGGACCCTTCGTTCAGAGCCTTTATTAGTCTTAGCACTAACAGCTGCTGTTTCATTGTTGTATAGTCTCTCGCAAAAACTGCACTTGCGTAAAGTAATCACTTTTGTTTCCCTGGTCTTTTTTGCTACCATTGCTTTTTACTATATTTGGGGTGAAATAAAACGTTTAAGTCCCTATGTTGGTCAACAAGGAATAACGTGGAGCTATGCACTTCAATTCATGGATCCCATGGTTGTCTTTGGCATCATCATTGGTAGTTTTTTTTTCATCATTCAATTCATCACAACCACTCCGCCTAGAAATAGGGTCAAGCGTGCCAAAAAAGGTGTTTTTGGTGAGGCCGCATGGATGAATTTAAGAGAAGCAGCAAAAATCTTTCCTGCCAATGGGCAAATTGTTGTCGGGGAAAGGTACCGTGTGGATCAAGATAATGTGTGCAAAATTCCTTTTTCTCCTGGCAATAAAACAACATGGGGCAAGGGTGGAAAAGCACCTTTGCTAACCTTTAACCTTGATTTTGGTTCAACCCATATGATTTTTTTTGCTGGCTCTGGTGGTTATAAAACCACAAGTACAGTGGTTCCTACGTGTTTAACCTATCCAGGCTCTGTTATTTGTCTTGATCCTTCAACAGAAGTTGCCCCAATGGTCAAATTTGCGCGTCAAAAAATGGGCAATAGAAATGTTATTGTTCTCGATCCTAATTCACTTTTAACAAAAAATTTTAATGTTATCGATTGGCTTTTAGATGACAGCGTCCCACGCACACAACGTGAAGCGAATATTGTAAGCTTTTCCAAACTGCTTCTTACAGATAAGAAATCAGACAATTCTTCAGCGGAGTATTTCTCGACACAAGCCCACAATCTTTTAACAGCTCTTCTTGCCCATGTCATATTTTCAGAAGAATATGAAGACGATGAGCGCAATTTAAAAACATTGCGTGGAATTCTCTCTCAATCAGAAACAGCGGTTGTTAATCAACTACGTATGATTCAAGAAACTACCCCTTCTCCTTTTATTCGCGAAATGGTGGGAGTTTTTACAGAAATGGCAGAACAAACCTTTTCAGGCGTTTATACAACCGCCTCAAAAGACACCCAATGGCTTTCTTTGTCCAATTACGCAAATCTTGTCTGTGGCAATGATTTTTCCTCCTCAGATATCACCAATGGCAATACAGATGTTTTTCTCAACCTCCCCGCCAGCATTTTAAACAGTTATCCAGCAATTGGACGTGTGATTATTGGTGCTTTTCTCAATGCTATGGTTACAGCAGACGGAAAGTATAAAAAGCGTGTTTTATTTGTCTTAGATGAAGTTGATCTTTTAGGCTATATGAATATTTTAGAAGAAGCGCGTGATCGTGGACGTAAATATGGAACATCCTTGATGCTCTTTTATCAATCTTCTGGTCAGTTGGTCAATCACTTTGGAGAAGCAGGAGCACGTTCATGGTTTGAAAGCTGCTCCTTTGTCAGCTATGCTGCTATTAAAGACCTTCAAACAGCGAAAGACATTTCAGAACGCTGTGGTCAAATGACTGTTGAAGTCACCGGAACGAGTAAATCGAGAGGTTTATCTTTAGGAAAGAGTTCTTACAACATCAATTACCAACAAAGAGCTCTTATTTTACCCCACGAAGTTATTCAAGAGATGCGTCAAGATGAACAAATTATTCTTATGCAAGGACAACCCCCTCTGCGATGTGGTCGCGCCATCTATTTCAGAAGAAAAGAAATGTTAGCCGCAGCAGCAAAAAACCGCTTTGCCCCACAAAAGAAAAGCTAATCCCCATGACTAAGATATACCCACAAAAAACATATATTCTTATTTTTTTAAAAAAGCCTATGAACAAAAAAATCCCCCCGCTACCATACAAGAAAAACTAAAGTCAAAAAGTCCGTGTTTTTTCTTCTTTTTTATATTTTGTGCATCGTTTTACCAACGCGCCTATGATCTTTAAAAGTCTTTTATAAAAAAAATCCTATACACCCAACCAAGAGCGACACCAATAACTTTACTTGAAAAAGGAACACACTTTTACAAAGTTTTTCATATATAATTTATATAAAATATTGATTTATAATCATAATTTATCTAAATTTATGTAAAATGAAAAACCATCTAACCTAAGATTCTCTCATCTTAAATCTATTGCCTGTTCAATCAAAACTTTGCCACTTGCACATCATATGCAAAGAGCCTCATAATAGAGTAAAACAGTACAAGAAAGATATGCCTTTTCGTAAAATACCTCAAGATTCAAGGGTTGATCGGCAATATTTTAGCGCTAGCAAAGTGTGTGATAGTTCCAGTTTATAAAGCATAAAAATGGGGGCACGCAACAGATTTTACACACTTCATGAGATCTTTACCGTTGTACCATTCATGACCCTTCATCAAATGGGTAATGTCTTAAAACAAGCTTGAGAAGATGTAATCCAATGATGTTCTATTTTACCTAAAAGACGTACCTTCCATGAAAGAATATCATAAATAAAAGATTTATCTTTAAGCTAAAAGCGCTCAAAACATCCCCATCATAAGTACTGATTTTTTCCCAAAAAATATTTGAGATATACACAAAAATGAATAAATCATTCTTATACAAGCTGCTCCCCCTTTAATATATCATAACGTGTTCTATTTTAACAATTAAGCGCCGAAAAAATGCCTTTCTCTCACAAACAAAAGAAAGGTTTCTCCCTTTTATGGATCTTAAAGCAGCGCAAAAAGTAACAACAGCAAGTAAAAAACATTATGGAGAAAAATTCTTGATGACTGCTTTTATCCCTAGATCTCCCAACCTAAGTGCTGTGTATGAAAAGTCCCAAAGCCACCCGATAACCAAGAACAATCCTCTCCGCCATATCTGCATCCTTTATCAAAGTGCTCTTGCAAACAACATTAAAGGCAAAACAGCAAAAATCTTAAACAACATTTTTCTTTTTAGCCTCTTCCCTTTACCTCAAAGAATGAAAATTTTACTCCACGTTGGTTTATCCAAAATCCATCTCAAAAATCTATCTTCTACCCCCTTATGGGATTCATATCGCCATCTTCAATATCACCATCCTAGAGCACTACAGAACCATAAATAATCCGGGAACATCAGAGAAGCTAAAATAAATGAAAAAAGGAATAGGCATGAAAACAATCGCAACAGAACAGTGTGCACCTCTCACACCAACAGCTTTCAAAAGCCTTACAAAACCGTTGATACAACCACCCATACACGTGAAGAAAGAGTCCTTTCTCTCATAACACTCAAAATCTCAAAAGAATACGCGAAGGGGAATTTTCAACATAACCCGCGTTTAAGGCGCGTATCAACCACCATCCTATCTTCTCAGGAGAGCAATATGTTAGAGCAAAATTATTTCTATAAAGGAACCCCAACACTCAAAAATAAATATGGCATCAAAGACCCACAAAAACTGTATGAACGCATGGCCCATGACACAGCCAGAGAGGCTGTTAATTTTCGTCATGAACCACCCCCCCTAAAATTTGATGCCACTTATCTCAAATTAATCCACTGGAGCCTTTTTCACCACGCTTTCGAATGGGCAGGTCAAACCCGCGATACATCCTTTACGTTTGAAGATGGTAGCACTGCCCGTATGCCGGCGATGCGTCCCAAAGGTTATGAAACTCCTTTTGCCGTCGGTTCGCAGATAAAAAAAGAGCTCAAACAACTCGAAAGAACACTGAACGAGAAGAATAATTTAAAAGGTTTATCACGCCAAGAATTTGCTGAAAATGCCGCTGACGTTTTTATGGCGCTCGAGCATGCACATCCTTTCCGAAAAGGCAATGGACGCGTTCATCGAATGTTTATGGAAAAACTTGGACAAGCAGCAGGTCATACCATTGACTTTTCGTTCACCACAAAAGGACGCATGACAGCAGCCAGCATTGAAGCCATGCAATATGGCAATTCCCAACCGATGAAAGATCTTTTTGAAGATATCACCCATCCGCAAAAATCTCTCATTTTAAAAGAATTTACCTCCCAGATGAGAGAAGCTGGATTGGATGAAATAAACAACCGTGTTGTTGTTGCCGCAAAAGAAGGGGTCGCCTATGAAGGAATCTTTAGAGGCGCTTCAGCAGAAGGGTTTGTTATGGAAGTCGAGGGAGGATTTGTCGTGGGCCACAAAGATAATCTTTCCCCAGAACAGGTCAAAACATTACAGAACGGCGATCGCCTCTACTTTCAAAAAACCAACATTCAAAATGTAAAAGAAACCCTCATTCCACAAGAAACATTAGTCCCTCTCTCCCCTGAAGAGTTATTTGCAAAAGTTTCAACTGACCCTTATGTTGAAGCAAGCCGAAAAGAAGTCCAACAGTTATCAAAGGTTGTTTATGGCAAATCCCACGCCTTAAAGACAAAAATGGATGCTATAACAGCAGATCCAAGCTTGGGAACTCAAATTGCCGATGAAATTTTAGAAAACCCTCAATCTGTTTCTAAACTTTCAGGGAGAAAAATGTTTGACATGAAAAGCCCAAATCGCAGACATGCCGAACAGGCTGTTCCAAAACTCAGCCAATCCCTTAAAGATTATAGCGCAATAACACAACAAACAAAAAATGAAATTCTAGAGAACCATCAAAGAGAACAAAATCGCCGGAGTGCCATAGTTGAAAAACCTGGAAAAAATTTACAAAATCTTTTTTCTTTACCAGAAGAACAACAAAGGGAAGCTTTATTGCATTCTCCAGCACTACGACAAGAACTCCATACCCTTTCCCGCCAACTACACAATCGTCTCTCCTCAGATGAACGTAAAGCCATACAAGAAAAAGATCATACAAGACTGGCTTGTCTTCTTGGGACATCGGAAAGCAAAGCCAAAGAAATTGCACAGACTTTCAAAAACACCAGAGACGCCCAATATCAAGTTCGCAGCTTAGAAGTTAGTCGCTCCTCATCACTGGCTCTAACCGGCTAAAGGCGCACTCCCTTTTGCCTTCCAACAAAACACTTGATCCTCATCATTTTATCGCGCTTATCTTCACGAATTGTTTTAAAATGTTACAAAAAAATAGTCCGAACAATGGGTCCTATAATTTATTATAACTTATTGATAAGATTTCACAAAAAAACTGTATAAAAGACATAAATCTCCATTACAATTTAATATGAATAGCGCGAAATCTTTGGAAAGCATTCAATTGATATCTTCTTTTGTCTTAAAAGCTATCAAAAAAGTGGGGAATGCACCAAAGAGGTTTTCTAAAATATTGAAAGGAAACAGCCATGAAAAAAAGCCACCCACAACCAGAACCTCAAAATCCAGAAACCCAGAACCAAGAGCCCCTCTACGCACAAGTTAATAAATCACACAGAAGAGGCGGTCCGCGCATCCCAAGCCCAGAAGAAATACAAGCAGCAAACAGAAGACAGCCTCTCCAAGGAGCTTCCCCCTACAACACACCGCGCGGGAGATCACATACACAAGAAAACACCCCCTACAACACCCCGCGAACGGGAGCAGGTGGGTATGATACGCCCCCTTCTCAGCAACCACGAGAAACGCCCTATGCCCCTCAATACCCATTAGGAGCTACCCGTGCAGCAGCCGTCGCCGCTGCAAGAGGTTCGCGTGAACCTTCTCCAGAAAACCCTTCAAATCCCTATGCCGTCGTTAATTTGGGAACAGGTGAAACAGAATTCGAAGAACGAATAAATCCCCTTTATGACTCACCACACGGGAGTAAGCAGGATCTGCGCTCCTCCCAAAGACCAGAGGAACATCTCTATGAAGAAGTTGGTCCGCGAACACAAGGTGGACGCGCTCCCCAACAACCAATAGAATCTGTCTATGCAAAATTAGGTATGGGTGCTGAAGGCGGACAAGAATCCCTACAACGGGAAAATCCCCTTTACGAAAGCGTTGGCAGAGCAGCAACGCCCCCTCCCCAAACCCCTAAAGATGTGGTTACAAGCAGGCTTTTACAAAGCACAGAATTTCAATATGGTGTAAGAGAAACCCAAGAGTGGTGCAAAGTTGTTTATGGTAACCCACATGCCTTGAATGAACAACTTTCAAAGATTCTTGAAGATCCTCAAAATGCTGATAAGGTCTTATGGAACCTTGCAGCCGATCCTGAAAGCGCTGGAAAAATTGCTGGGCGGCAAGTCCTTGGCATAAAAAGCTCTGATCGCAGAGCCGCTGAAGACGCTTTTTCTCCCCTTTGCTCTGCTCTTGAAAGACATATAGACAAAACAAAAAAGCTCCATAAACAATTTACACGTGATCTGGAAAGAGGTCAAAAACAGGAAAATCCAGAAAGAGACGAACACAGACATCACCATCACCGTCGTCATCACACAAGAGGACAAAATCCTGAGAGTCCAGAGCACAGCCCACAACGACAAAGACATGGAGAAAAAGGAATGGCTTATGCCATGTAAAGGGGCATAAAAATATAAAAGCAGATTAATTTTTGTTTTTTATATCATTTCTTTTGCAGTGAATTTTTTGGCGTAAATCGTTTTCTTGCGGTTGCGCCAAGAATTGTTTTAAAGTGTTACAAAAAATAGTCCTAAAAATGACCCCCGTTATTTATTATAACTTATTGATAAGATTTCATAAAAAAACTGTATAAAAGACACAAATGTTCGTTACACTGATTTTGAATAGCGCGAAATCTTTGGAGGCCATTTGATGCGATATCTTTTTTTGTCTCAAAACAAACAAAGCATAAAAAGCAAAAATGCCCCAAGGAGGTTTTCTAAAAATATTGAAAGGAAACAGCCATGAAAAAACATCAACCACACCCTTCTGCAAATCCAGAACCCCTCTATGCACAAGTTAAAAAACCAAACAGAGGAAACCAGCACAGACAAAACCCAGAGGATGACGTTCTATACGCATCCGTGAGCACTGTTGATCCTCTTTCAAGAGGTGGTCGCAATCAACAAAAGCTTTCAGAATCTGAAACCGACTATACAACGGTTGCTCCCCCAAAACGCGAAGAGGAGGTTCTATACGCATCTGTTAGCACTGTTGATCCCCTTTCAAGAGGTGGACGCAATCAACAAAAGCTATCAGAATCTGAAACCGACTATGCAACGGTTGCTCCACACCAAAGAGGAAAACCTTCAGCTTCCCTTACAGCTGAGCAAATGAGTGTACAGCTTTTAAAAGATCCAAAGGTCCAAGCATATGCAGAAGAAGTCGTGCATTGGAGTCAAGTTGTTTATGGCAATGACACGCTTTTCCAGAAACACTTGCAAGACATCCTTAAAGATCCCCGTAAAGGAAAAGAACTCTCAGATCGACTTGCTGAAGATCCTGAAAGCATGGGAAAAATCGCTGGTCGCCAAGCGCTTGGCATAAAAAGTCAAACACGCAAACAAGCTGAAGAGGGCTTTAAACCGCTCGTTGATGCTCTTGATGGTTATACACAGGCTGTAGGAGAAACAAGAGAGAGGCTTTTGCAAACCCCTCACGCGGAGCAAAGACGCCATCAAGAACATCATCAACAAGCTGAAAGACACCATCATCATCACCACCACGAAAGAGGACAAAATCCTGAGAGTCCAGAGCACAGCCCTCGACAACAAAAACATGGAATGGCTTATGCCATGTAAAGGAACATAAATATAAAAACAGATTAATTTTTGTTTTTCATTTAATCTTTTTTTCAGTAAGTTTCTTGGCGCAGATCGTCTTCTTACGATTGCGCCAAGAATTGTTTTAGAATGTTACAAAAAATAGTCCTAAAACGGTCCTAAAAATGGACCCTGTAATTTCCTATAACTTATTGATAAAATTTCACAAAAAAACTGTATAAAAGACACAAATGTCTGTTAAGCTGATGATGAATAGCGCAAGTCTTTGGAGCGCATATCAGTTCGACGTCTTCCTTTGTCTCAAAGTAATCCAAGTATAAAGAACGAGTATGCACCAAAGAGGTTTTCTAAAATAATTTTTGAAAGGAAACGTGCATGAAAAAAGATCACCCTCACCCTTTTCCATCCTCTTCAATCAAAGAACTGATAGAACTCTACGAAAAAGCAGCGGCAGAAGTCTCTGGTACTCCCCCCCTTCCTAAAGAAACGCCTTCAAAAAGCAAAAGACTATCAACGATACTAGAACAAGATGAAGAAAGCCTCTCTCTTGTAAGAGAAGAAACGATTACGGAGACAAATGCACAAGCATCCGTTAGGATAACGAATCCAACAACACCTCTCTCAAACGCGCGCGCAACCCAAACACCGCAAGAAACTGAAACAACACGTATAGCAGCTACTCCACAAGCTGCCCAAAGAGCAATAACACGACTCTCAGAAGAACAAATCTCTCTATTACTTCCCCACCATTCATTGGTTCAAGCCTATCAAGAAGACATCCAACGTTTATCGGAAAGAGCTTATGGCAACCCCAACATTTTGCAAGAAAAAATGCAAGAAATTCAAAAAAATCCTCAAGTGGGAGAAGAGCTTTCATGGCGCATGGCAGCTCATCCTGAAAGCATTGCTAAACTTTCCGGCAGAAACATGTTGGGCTTAAAAAATCAAGCACGCCGACAAGCAGAAGAGAGTTTTTCCGCCCTCTGTGTCACCGTTGATGGTTATACAGAAGCCGTAAAACAGGCAAGAGAGAGCCTCTCACAATCTCCAGAGCAAGAACTCAAAAACTATGAACGTCTTATGGGAAAAGACGCCGTCTCTGAGCTGCTGAAAAAACCAAATCATCGTGAAAAGGAAAGTCTTTCAGAGGACGAAATGTCCACCAAAATTCACCAAAATTCAAAAGTCAAAAGACACCATGCCCAAATCAAATATTGGTGCGGAGTTGTTTTTGGCAACGAAAACATTTTGCAATCACAAGTGAAAGAACTTTTCCAAAATCCTGAAACAATAGAACCGCTCGCACAGCAACTTGCTGGAGATCCCAAGTCTATTCACAAGTATGCCGGTCGCAGCTTAGGGGGGTTAAAAAATAAAGCACGCGTCCATGCTGAATCGGGTCTCTCTTTCCTCATTGATGCCCTTGACAATTATGCGACAGCTGTCGCACAAGTCAAAGAGAGTCTTTTACAAACTGAGCAAAGACAACAAGAACGCCATGAAACATCTGAGCGAGTGCAAAACTTGCAGCAACAACAAAACGTCTCACAGTCTGCTCAACGCCTTGAATCTTCACCAGTAACGCGTGAAGGAACAGCGCCCTCTACCCAGCAAAGGGAAAGAGAAGCAGATTTGCGTCCGCGCAAAACAACTGCTCCAAAAGCAATGGCTTTTGCTAGCTAAACAAATATAAGTTTTCACATTGCATCCAACATCTTGGCGCAACATAAGAGAGGGGTGGTTTGCGCCAAGAAAAAGGGAATGTTGGAACAAAGTTCATTTTCCCACCACTTAATCTAAGTTATTGATAAGTAAGTCTTTATTAAAGATTAATCATAAACAACATCAAGAGAGTAAAATCGTGTGAAACCATTCAGTTTCATATTCTCTCTCATAAAATCAAAGTGAAAAAGCATAAAACAGAATAAACACCAACGCATATTCTTAATTAGTATTTAAAAACAATATTGGAAGAGTTTGAAAGGACCATGCATGAAAAAAAGAAATCCCTCCCCTTTTATCACCGAAATGATGGAAAAATTTCAACAACAAACTGAACAATCCCCCAC
>NZ_LR607227.1:0-14077 GCF_902162175.1 Bartonella saheliensis | reverse complement strand
ATCAATAGGTGATGCGGTGTTTTTTGTTTAGAGGATACAGTAAAGATAATTTATTTTATTAAATAGTATATAGGTGATTATGATGAAAATATTTAAACATTGTATATTGTATGTTGTTGCAATGGCTATTTTCTTTTCACAGGTTTTGGGTGCTAATGCCGATTCTTTTAATGATCGATTTCAAAATACTGGTTTTATTTCTGTAATGACACAAGAAAATGGGGTGACTAAAGCTGTTAATATGATTATGAACCAATTTGGAGGACAAGATGATGAGAAAAATGTCCAAAAGGTTGTCGCTTTAATGGGGATGGAGGTTGCAATTTTTGGTTTAATCTCATATTTTGTATATTTCTTTACGAGAAAACCTCCGAGTTCTAGCAGAGCGACAGGTAAAAGAGCATTCAATGCTATTGCTCATAGTGCATGGGCTCTTAATCGTTGATGAAATTTAAATTGTTTTATTATTGGGTGTTTTATATTAAATAAACCGTGATTAGACATCACGGTTTATATATTTTTTACTTTTAATGATATTGATAAATTTATCCTTTTATATCATTAAGATATTGTTTGTAGGATGGCAGTATAGAGGGGATTAAATTTAAATAATCAGTTCTTTTAAAAGCTAATTAATTTTTCTTTTCAAAATATGTATTTGAACTAAGTTTGTCGTTGATATTTTTTCTGTGATGAAAATAAATATCTTTTTGCAAATGTAACAGGGGTATCATCTGCTTTAATTGAGATATCCATAAACTTTGTATATTTACTTTAAAAATACAGAGTAATAGAATCATGGTCATTGTGGATTTTCATTCTGATGAACTGAAAAAGCATAAGTGGTGCATCTTACAAATATTTGTAAGAATTCTTTTATTGGAAGCTTTTTGTCTCTTTGTAGTTTACAATTTTTTTTATCATTTTATCTTAAGCAAAGAGAATGTGGATTCATTTCTATTCCTTTATTTTATCTGAGAAGGGCGGAGTTATACGAATGTCAAAGAAAGTCATGATCGTGGAAGATAATGAGCTTAATATGAAGTTATTCCGTGATCTTGTAGAAGCGAGTGGCTATGAAACCGTTGAAACACGTAATGGTCTTATGGCATTAGATTTGGCGCGTTCATCGATGCCATCTCTTATCCTTGTGGATATTCAGTTGCCAGAGGTCTCTGGAATAGATGTTATTAAACAATTAAAAGAAGATGAGGAACTAAGATCAATTCCTGTTGTTGCTGTAACAGCTTTTGCTATGAAGGGAGACGAGGAACGAATTCGTGCCAGTGGATGTGAAGAATATATGTCAAAGCCTATTTCTGTTCCCCATTTTATCACAATGGTAAAGCATTTTGTGGACTAAAGTTTTGTTAAGTGATGATAGAAAAAGACATTGAAAAGCGTATGAGATTACTAAAATTATCGTGCAAGTATTTTTGTACCTTAGCAGGTGGATATATTTAAGTTATCAAAACAGACTTGAAAAATTGAAAGGAAATTTTGATTTTTTAGTTTAGTTTCTTAGTTTTTGTCTTAAGAGAAGTGGTTGTTTTTCGCTCTTATTTTCTTCTAAGCGGTATAGATTTATTCCTACATTCATCTAAAAATCTGTTTTAGCAGGGTGAAAAAAGCCCCGATAAAAACGGGGCTTTATATATTGCACAATATATTGCACAAATATTGAAATTAACGTTTCGAAAACTGGAAAGAACGACGCGCTTTTGCTTTACCGTATTTTTTACGTTCAACGACACGGCTATCGCGGGTAAGGAATCCCCCTTTTTTCAAAATTGGACGAAGTTCTGGTTCGTAATAGGTTAAAGCTTTTGAAATACCATGGCGTACTGCACCAGCTTGTCCAGAAAGGCCACCACCTGCAACGGTTGCAATAATATCAAATTGGGTATCCCTATTTGTCGCAACAATTGGTTGACGAAGAATCATTCTCAAAACAGGACGAGCAAAATATTTGTCAAATTCTTTGTTGTTAATGATAATTTTTCCAGAGCCTGGTTTAATCCATACACGAGCAACAGCATCTTTACGTTTTCCTGTTGCATAGGCACGCCCTTGTGAATCAAGCTTTTGCACATGGATGGGAGCGACATTTTCATGAGCTTCTACAGTATTTGTTACGACACTGAGCTCAGCAAGAGAATTAATTTCAGCCATAATCAAGCAATCCTTTTGTTTTTGCGGTTTAAAGCACTAACGTCAAGAGATTCGGGCTGTTGTGCTTCATGCGGATGTTGACTTCCAGCATAAACACGGAGATTTTTCAATTGACGGCGACCAAGGGGACCACGCGGAATCATACGTTCTACAGCTTTTTCAACAACGCGTTCGGGAAAACGTCCTTCAAGAAGTTGACGTGCTGTACGTTCTTTGATTCCACCAATATAGCCGGTATGCCAATAATATTTTTTATCTGTATATTTTTTACCGGTAAGAGCTATTTTATCGGCATTGATGACAATAACGTTGTCTCCATCATCAACATGTGGCGTAAATGTAGCTTTATGTTTGCCACGTAAGCGGTTCGCAACAAATGTGGCAAGACGACCTAAAACAAGGTTTTCTGCGTCAATAATAACCCATTTTTTCACCACTTCAGTTGGCTTTTGTGAAAAAGTTGCCATAGAAGTATCCTTTATTAAAACCCGTCTAACATGAGGGTGTTTTCATTGTTTGCGTTGAAAATTGTTAGCACAGTGAAATATTCCACGCCTATTATTTGTTCTGATATAATGTCTTTTGATTGACGTCAAGAGAAAATAAAAACTTTATAAAACAGCATCTTATGAATGAGGTATCATGATACCCTGTATTGAGGAGGCACTTATCTACACTTTAATTGAGGATGAATGGGGCAAAAGACTGTTTTATCTTGAACGTGTGATTGTATTTTATTCGCCTTCATTATAACATAAGCAACAATGCAGCGGTCCCGTTATTTTCTCAATGTTGAATCTTCTGCTTGTGGTCAGGCTTGGTTAGATGCCCTTGATCTTCAAGGGATGAATAATGCACGCGCTATTTCTCAAAAATTTGGTTTTCCAGATCAATTGTCCCGTGTTCTCTCGGCAAGAGATGTGGATGAAACTGAAGCTGTTGCTTTTATTAATCCAACATTGCGCACGCTCATGCCTGATCCAGAAAGTTTTGTTGATATGCAATGCGCAGCAGAGCGTATTGTAAAAGCTATTTTGAATCAAGAAAAGGTTGCTGTTTTTGGTGATTATGATGTTGATGGTGCTTGTGCATCAGCACTTATCGCGCGTTTTTTTCGTTATTTTGGGATTGACGTCAAAATTTATATTCCTGATCGTATTGTTGAAGGCTATGGGCCAAATGAACAAGCAATGAGGATGCTTGTGCAAGAAGGTGCCCGTTTAATTATTACTGTTGATTGTGGGGCGAACAGTCCAGAAGCCATCAAAGCAGCAAGATTTGCAGGTGCTGATGTTGTAATTTTAGATCATCATCAAATGTCAAAGGTTCATCAAGAAGCCGTTGCTCTTGTCAATCCTAATCGTCCTGATGATTTTTCTGGACAAGGGCATTTATGTGCGGCGGGTGTTGTCTTTGTTACGTTAGCTTGGGTTCATCACTTATTGCGAAAAAAACAATTTGAAGGGCCGTTGCCTGATCTTCTCAGTATGCTTGATCTTGTTGCCTTGGCAACCATATGTGATGTTGTTCCATTACAGGGGGTTAACCGTGCTTTTGTGATGAAAGGACTTCAAGTTGCTCGTTCTATGCATAATCCTGGGATAGCAGCTTTAACAAAGGTTGCACGGATAGGCGAGCCGCTTAATAGTTTTCATTTAGGCTTTTTGTTAGGGCCTAGAATTAATGCAGGAGGACGCATTGGCGACCAAGCTTTGGGGGCACGCTTGCTCAGTTGTGAGGATAAAGATGAGGCAGACAGAATAGCGGAACAATTAAATCAACTTAATCAAGAACGCCAAGAAATGGAGAACATTCAATTAGCACAGGCGGAATCTTATATTGCTTCTCTTTATCAAGATCAAGAGACACCATTATCACTTGTCATTTCTCATAAAGAATGGCATCCGGGGATTATCGGTATTCTTGCTTCTCGCCTCAAAGAGCGTTTTTTTTGTCCTGTTTTTGCTATTGCATTGAAAGAAGATGGAAATGGCATAGGGTCGGGACGCTCAATTAGCGGCATAGATTTAGGGGCACTCGTTCGTGAGGCTGTTACACTCAATCTATTAGAAAAAGGAGGGGGACATAGTATGGCAGCAGGCATTACAATTCAATCAACAAAAATTGAAAGCTTTCAAAAATGGCTAGAAGAAAAAGTTTCTGTCATGGTTTCACAATTACATGCTAAAAAGTCTCTTAGTATAGACGGTTCTCTTTCTGCTTCTGGTGTTAATCAAGCACTATTTGAGTTGCTTGAAAAGGCTGGTCCTTTTGGAACAGGGAATGCAACACCTGTTTTTGTTCTTCCCTCTCATCGATTAATGAACCTATCTGAAGTTGGTAAAGGACATCTTCGCCTCATTATATCTAATGTGGAAGGCAAAAAACTGCAAGGAATAGCTTTTCGTGCTGTAGGGACATCGCTTGGTGATTTTCTGTCGAGAAATATTGGTGAAATGATTCATATAGCTGGTCATCTTAGTTTGAATTATTGGAATGGGACGATTAATCCACAACTGCGCGTGATTGACGCTGCTGCAGTAGTTTAAAAGAGATGTTTTTTTACATTAGATGTCTAAATTAGAAGCAAAAGTAGAATTTTCTTGTATGAAGCGAAAGCGTGCTTCTGGTTTTGTTCCCATGAGACTTTCTACAGTCTTTTTTGTTTCTTGTATTTCAACGGCATCAATAGAAACACGAAGCAATGTACGTTTTTGGGGATGCATCGTCGTTTCTTTAAGTTGTTCTGCGCGCATCTCACCAAGCCCTTTAAAACGACCGATTTCAATTTTCGCTTTTCCCGTAAATTCAGTTTTGAGCAATTCATCTTTATGGATGTCATCGCGTGCATAAGCAACTTTTCCTCCTTGCGATATTCTATAAAGGGGAGGAACGGCGAGATATAAATGTCCCTGATGAATGAGATCAGGCATTTCTTGAAAAAAGAAGGTAATGAGCAGTGATGCAATATGAGCACCATCAACATCGGCATCTGTCATGATGATAATACGTTCATATCTGAGATCTTTTTCACGATATTTAGAGCGTGTTCCACATCCAAGAGCGAGGATAAGATCGCTAATTGTTTGGCTCGAGTTCATTTTTTCATGGGCAGCACTGGCAACATTGAGGATTTTACCACGAAGAGGTAAAATTGCTTGGTTTGCTCTATTTCTTGCTTGTTTAGCAGATCCCCCCGCAGAATCCCCCTCAACAATGAATAATTCAGCACCCGTAGCATGGTTTTGGCTGCAATCTGCAAGCTTACCGGGTAGACGTAATTTACGGACAGCTGTTTTGCGACTTATTTCTCTATCTTGGCGTCGTCTAACACGTTCTTCAGCACGTTCAATAACCCAATCAAGAAGTTTTGTTGCTTCTTGGGGGGAGTTTGCTAACCAATGATCAAAAGGATCGCGGATTGCATTTTCAACGATACGTTGCGCTTCGATTGTTGCTAATCGATCTTTTGTTTGTCCAACGAACTCAGGATTTTTGATAAAAACTGAAAGTATTGCAGCTGTTGAAATCATAATATCGTCTGATGTAATGATTGCTGCGCGCTTGTTTCCTGTTAACTCGGCGTAAGATTTTAAGCCACGTAAAAGAGCTTGACGCAGTCCTGCTTCGTGCGTTCCCCCTTCTGCGGTGGGAATAGTATTGCAATAAGATTGCACACAAGAATCTCCACCATGCCAAGCGATGGCCCATTCAACACAGCCATGATCATTATTTTGTTGTGTTTTTCCCGAAAAAATTTCTGATGTGACGCGATATTCGTCTTTTAATGACGCAAGTAAATAGTCTTTAAGCCCATCGGGAAAATGGAAAACAGCCTTTTCAGGAATATTCTTTACGCCTTCAAGTATGGCGGGATCACAAGTCCAGCGAATTTTTACACCGCCAAAAAGATAGGCTTTGGAGCGCGCCATTTGATAAATTTTTTCCGGATCAAAAGCTGCTTTTTCACCAAAAATTTCACCATCAGGATGAAAACGAACACGTGTACCACGCCGATTGTAAACATCTCCCAAATCTTCTAACTCAGATTGAGGAATACCGCGTGAAAAGCGTTGGCGGTAAAGTTTTCGTTCTCGTGCAACTTCAACTTCCATATCATCTGACAGAGCATTAACAACAGAAATTCCTACTCCATGAAGCCCGCCCGCAGTTTGATAAGCTTTTCCATCAAATTTTCCTCCAGAGTGGAGTTGTGTCATAATAACTTCTAGAGTTGATTTATCAGGCATTTGAGGATGATTTTCGACAGGAATACCGCGTCCATTATCTGTAACGGTTATATAACCGTTCCTATCTAATGAGACCTCAATGGAGTCTGCATAACCAGCAACAGCTTCATCCATCGCATTATCAATAATTTCGGCAAATAAATGGTGAAGTGCTTTATTGTCTGTTCCACCAATATACATTCCTGGGCGTAAACGTACAGGCTCTAAACCCTCAAGCACGCGAATAGAGAGAGCATTATAGTCGTCTTCTTGCGTATTTTTTGCACTTTTTTTTGAAATCACAGCTTTTGATTTCATTGGAGATTGCAGAGTGCTTTCTTTTGTATTGACCCTAGATTGGGCTTTATTTAGAATACTAAAAAGATCCTTGTTGTTATCGCTCATAGCGTTTAACTATCCACCTCATAAAATAAAATATTATTAGAATAAATTTTATGCCTGTTTTTTATTTAAAAATCAATGCAGTTAGGAAACATCAATTGTTGGACCAAAAATTTGTTCAAAAGCCTGTTTGAGAGCAATATCAATATCATGCATTGTTACAGGGCACCCTAGATCAAGAAAGCTTGTTACACCATGGTTTGTAATTCCACAAGGAACAATTCCTGAGTAATGGGCTAAATTAGGATTAACATTGATAGAAACACCATGAAAACTTATCCATTTGCGCACTCGAATGCCAATCGCCGCAATTTTATCTTCAGAAGAAAGATTATTTTGTTTTGATGGGCCATGAGACTGTTTTACCCAGACACCAACGCGATCTTCTCTGCGTTCGCCTTTAATATTAAAGCTTGCAAGCATCTGTATGATCCATTCTTCTAATGCACTAATGAAAGCACGAATGTCTTGTTTTCGGCGTTTAAGGTCAAGCATAATATAAGCAATACGCTGTCCTGGACCGTGGTAAGTAAATTCACCCCCACGTCCTGCTTCATAAACAGGAAATAAATGAGGCGCTAAAAGATCCCTTTTATCTGCACTTGTACCCGCTGTATAAAGAGAAGGGTGTTCAAGAAGCCAAACCTGTTCATGGGCAGTTTTTGCAAGAATTTTTTCCACACGTTCTTGCATGTAACGCAGTGCTTCAGGATATTCAACCAAATGATCACTTATTTTCCATTCAACGGGTGGATTTCCTAGAATTGCATTAAAATGATGTGATAAGTGATTACGATCCCTATGTTTCAATTCAAATGTCATTGGCAATATTTATCTTAATGTTTGAGTTTGTATTATAATTAGAAAAATAATAAAAACGTAAGATTAAGAGACATTTTATGAGAAATGCAATGAATTTTATTAAAAAAAAGTGTTATGTTTCTTTTACCATCTTCCTGTTGCACCACCACCACCTGATGATCCACCTCCACCTCTGAATCCTCCTCCTCCTGATGAATGTCCACCAAATATTCCACCAGATCCTCTACCCCTCGTATTTAAGTTTAAAAACCAAGGTGTGAAGATAATACCCATCCAAAGATACTTTTGTGGACCTACTTTCTGACCAAAAATCATAGCAAGAATGGGCAAACCAATTGCTATAAAGAGAATGAAAAACATGATTGTATTTATAATCATTTCTTCTTTTGCAGTTTGTTTACGTTGTTCTTCAACAGCTTTAGCTTTTTGTTTGATTCGAAAAGAAAAATCAGCATCACTTTGTGTGATCACTTTGATAATTGCATGAACTGATTCAACAATTCCTTTTTGATAATTTCCTTCACGAAAATGAGGAACCATAAAGCTATTAATAATGACAGAGGACATAGCATCAGTTAGCTCTCCTTCCAGACCATAGCCTACTTCAATACGTGCTTCACGTTCATTGGGTGCAATGACGATTAATACGCCGTTATTGATTTGTTTTTGGCCTAACTTCCATGTACGAAAAAGAGAATTGCTATAAGTTTCTATATCATTGCCCGAAAGAGTAGGGAGCGTTACAAGAACAATTTGATCTCCTGTTTTCTCTTCGAGTGTAGCAAGTTTTTCCGTTAAATTTTTCTTTGTTGCATGGTCAAGTAAATGAGCCATATCATTGATATAACCGGTTAAGGGAGGAAACTTAGTGTATGCGTAAGAGATATTCCCCCATGCAATGAGTAAGTATAAAATGCTCAAAGGAATCCATAAACGTTGAAAAAAACGACGTTTTATAGCGTATTGAAATGATTTCATTAATTAAAATTCACCTTTGGAGTTTGTTGGCTATCCCTATCGATGGTAAAAGTTGGCATCGGTTTAGCATCACGAAACCATAATTTTGCCCAAATCATTGTCGGCATTGTTTTGAGTGCTGTATTATAGGCACGAACTGTTTCGATATAATCGCGGCGCGCAACGGAGATACGGTTTTCAGTTCCTTCTAGTTGTGATTGAAGAGCAAGAAAGTTCTGGTTTGCTTTAAGATCCGGATAGTTTTCAACAACTGCCATAAGCCGCGAAAGTGCACTTGATAAATTTGCTTGATTTTTGAGATATTGCTGCATAATTTCCGGATTATTCAACATATCTGCATTAATGTTAACTTGTGTTGCTTTGGCTCGTGCTTCAATGACATTTGTGAAAACGCTTTGTTCATGGGCTGCGTAAGCTTTAACTGTTTCTACAAGATTGGGGATGAGATCTGTACGGCGTTGATATTGATTGAGCACTTCACTCCATGCTGCGTGTGCTTTTTCTTCATTGGTTGGTATCGTATTAAATCCGCAGCCACTTAAAAATGGTATTAACCCTGCCAAAAAAATAACAATTGAAAATTGTTTTAACATTTTAAACATTGAAGAAGTTCGTACATTTAACATAAAGATGTCTCCATAGATATTTTATGTATCATATAGGGTTTATCTTACTGGTGGAAAGTATTTTTAAGTTTATAAATAGCTATTATTATTAATAGATTGACATCTCTCTGCGTTTTTAGCACGCTTTAAGTGACTTTTTGATATGAAAACAATAACAAGAATATAGATGTTATCTTGTGAAAGATCAACACTACTCATATCAATTATTCTTACAAAAGATTATATTATTTTCGTAAGATTTTTTGTTTCAGAACGTAGCAATAAAAATTTAGAAAAAGAAGAATGTAGGTATTAAGTTTATAAAAAGATGAGGAAGTTCTCATTTTCCCTTACCTTATTGAAGGCTATGTTTTTTCCTTTTTAGAATAAAAAGCATTTGTCTATCATGGATTAGGCATTGCATGAGAAGAAATTGTTAAGATGTTAGGGAATAGCATCAATATCATGCATTTTTATCCTAAGAAATGGCTTTTAAAAAAGAATTTTCATTTAAAGAGTGATTATATTTTTTTTATTTTATAGGTTTTATAGCAGGATCAATAATGTTAAGGGTTATACTTTAGTTAAAAAAGAAAGAAAATTATGACGATTATACTAAAACCGGGTGAGGTAACACTTAGCGAACTTGAAGCTATTTATTTTAATGGTGCAATTAGTAGGCTTCATCATGACACGCATTTAGCTATCGAGAAAGGAGCGCAGCGCATTGCTGAAATTGTTGCTGGAAGTGAGCCTGTATACGGTATTAATACTGGTTTTGGGAAGTTGGCTTCCATTAAAATTGATGCAGATAAAGTCGCTGTGTTACAGAGAAATCTTATTTTGTCTCATTGTTGTGGGGTAGGAGATCCTCTTGCTGAAAATATTGTGCGTTTGATGATGAGCTTAAAGCTGATCTCTTTGGGAAGAGGGGCCTCAGGAGTTCGTTTAGAGTTGGTCAACTTGCTGGAAAATATGCTTGTAAAGGGTGTTATTCCTGTCATTCCAGAAAAAGGATCTGTTGGCGCTTCAGGTGATCTTGCGCCACTTGCTCATATGGCGGCTGTTATGATGGGAGAAGGAGAAGCGTTTTTTCAAAATATTCGTATGAGTGGAGCAGCTGCTTTAGAAAAAGCAGGGTTGTCTCCTATTATTTTAGAGGCAAAGGAAGGTCTAGCTCTTATTAATGGGACTCAAACATCAACAGCACTTGCACTTGCCGGCCTTTTTCGAGCTTATCGGGCATTGTGTGGTGGATTGTTGGCCGGTGCTTTAACGACAGATGCTATCATGGGATCAACAGCACCATTCCATCCTGATATCCATATTTTACGAGGACATTATGGGCAGATTGCTGTATCAAAAACATTAGAAAAGCTCGTAGAGGATTCAGAAATTCGTGCAGCACATTTACGAGGTGATGAGCGTGTACAAGATCCTTATTGTATACGCTGTCAGCCACAGGTTATGGGGGCATGTTTTGATGTTCTGCTCGCTGCAGCAAAAACACTGATTATTGAAGCAAATGCTGTTACAGATAATCCGTTGATTTTAAGGAATGGTGAGGTTGTATCAGGTGGTAATTTCCATGCTGAGCCTGTAGCGTTTGCTGCTGATCAGATTGCTCTTGCTTTGTGTGAAATAGGATCTATTTCTCAACGGCGTATTGCTCTTATGGTTGATCCAGCCGTTTCTTATGGTCTCCCAGCTTTTTTAGCACACAATGCAGGTCTTAATTCAGGTTTTATGATCGCTGAAGTAACAGCAGCAGCTTTGATGTCTGAAAATAAGCAAATGGCTCATCCTGCTTGCGTTGATTCAACACCAACCTCAGCCAATCAAGAAGATCATGTTTCAATGGCTTGCCATGGTGCTCGTCGGTTATTGGTAATGAGCGAAAACCTTTTTACAATTATTGGCATTGAAACGCTTATTGCAGCACAAGGAATTGAATATCGTGCACCTTTAAAAACAAGTACTCTTTTACAGTCTGTTATGAGATGTTTACGCAAAAATATTGCTTCTCTTAAGGAAGACCGCTATTTGGCTCCAGATCTTCATCAAGCACATATACTTGTACGTGAAGGGCATTTATTACCTGTTTTACCAGAAACAATTTTTCCTTCATTAAGTTTTTAATAATATTTGTTTTAAGGCTAATGAGGAAGATGGATATTGAATTTTGAAACTTTCTCATGTAATAATATAGTAAATCAATACTATATTTCAGTTATTTAATAAATTATGTATGTATCTGCTACTTGTAACCAACTAGATATTTTATTTTGTACTCTTTTTATTTGTTAATACTTTATGGTTTTTATAGTTCATTTTTTGTATTTTAAGTAAAAAAGGAGAAATAAATGTTTAAAAGTGCTAGATTATGTATTTTAATAACAATTCTTTTTTGTTTTTTACAAACTCTTGAGGTTCATGCAAATTTTAGGAGAGGCAGCTTTCGAGAGAAAATTTTTGTTATGATGACGGCTCAAGATAAAGAGCCTCTTATTTCGGCAAAAAACAAAGATTTTATTAATATCTCAGGAAAAACTCCTAGAGGAAAGAAGGGAACTGTTATTGGACAAACAGTCAAAGATGCTATTTTTACCGTATATTTTTTTTTTCATCGGAAAACTTGTAGTTAAAGTTGTTGGAGCCCTTGGAGAATGGGCTGTAGATACACTTTCTCATACTTTAAAAAATTGGCGAGATTCGTTTTATCACTGATTGAGTTCTTTAATTGGTGTAAAAGATGGGCCAAAAGAAAGTTTTCTTAAAGTAACAAAAAATTAATTGTACGCATAGTTAATACGCTTATTGTAAACTTTTAGGCCTCTATTTCAATGTATTGAAATAGAGGCCTAAAAGTTTACACTACATTAAGGCTAATTTTCTTTGTCAAAAAACTTTAGAATACGAAATGAATTAAATGACAATTATAAAAAAATTCATTATCACTTTATTTAAAGAAATTGCAGGCTATAAAAGCTGAATAATTCGCCATAAAAGTATTTTTTCATTGTTTAGAGCAAAGTGGTGAGCTGGCTGGTCTTCGATGTTTTTGAAATATATTTGTGAAAGAAACATGAAGCTTTATTTATCATAAAGCTGTTATTGTTTTGTGGTTTTTATCAGCATTTCAATAAAAAAGGAAAGAAATGGCAATAAATGAACTAAAGAGGGGGATGAGTAAACGTCAAGTTATTTTTTTAGCTCTTGGCTCTGCTATTGGAACAGGTCTTTTTTATGGATCAGCCCAAGCAATTAAGCTTGCGGGTCCCAGTGTTTTGATTGCCTATTGTATTGCTGGTTTAGCTATTTTTATGGTTATGCGGGCTTTAGGAGAGATGATCCTTTATAATCCATTACCTGGTTCTTTTGCACGTTATGCAGCAAATTACATATCGCCATTAGCAGGTTTTTTAACCGGGTGGACATATGTGTTTGAGATGATTCTTGTGGGTTTGGCTGATATTACAGCTTTTGCGACTTATATGGGGTTTTGGTATCCTGATGTTGCTCCTTGGATATGGGCACTGAGTATTACATTTATCATCACGGGTATTAATTTAGCTGCCGTAGAAGTTTATGGTGAACTAGAGTTTTGGCTGTCTTCTATTAAAGTTATTGCTATTATTGCGATGATTATTTTAGGAATAGCAATTATTTTTTGGGGGTGGGGTGAAGCTGCTGATTCTTCTACTGTTACTGTTCATAATTTATGGAAGAATGGTGGTATTTTTCCTAATGGTTGGTTCGGTTTTTTAGCTTGCTTTAGTGTTGTTGTTTTTGCTTTTGGTGGTATAGAAATCATTGGCATGGCGGTCATGGAAGTTCAAAACCCTCATCAAACGATTTCAAAGGCAATTAATTCCACTCCAGTTCGTATTTTACTTTTTTATGTTATGACGTTAGCTATTTTAATGTCTCTTTATCCTTGGAATGAGATTGGTCTTATGGATAGTCCTTTTGTATCTATTTTTGAAAATCTTGGGATTTCATATGCAGCAAATATTTTAAATATTGTTGTTGTTACAGCGGCTATTTCGGCAATGAATAGCGGAATGTATGGTGCTTGTCGTATGGTTCATGGTTTATCGCAGGAAGGCTATGCTTTAAAGAAGTTCCAATATTTATCAAAAAATGGTATACCAGTTTTTGTTATTTTGATGATCTTCGCTATTTTTCTTCTTGGTGCTGTTCTTAATTATTTTTATCATGAAAAGCTTTTTTTTCTTATTGCGTCAATGGCAACATTTGCGACGGTTTTTGTTTGGATGATGATTCTACTTTCGCAAATTTTTATGCGAATTAAGATGCCTAAAGAAGCACAGAAGGATTTAAGCTTTCCCATTCCACTTTGGCCGATAGGATCAATTTTTTCTATTTTATTTATGGTTTTTATTTTTATTCTCTTATGGTACTTTGATGAGACGCGACCAGTTTTAATTGTCGGTGTTAGTTGGATTGCTTGGCTTATTATTTGTTTTTATAGCCTTAAACTTTATAATTTTAAGCAAAAGAAACTACAATAAATATTAAGCTAAAAAGAAATAGTTGATGTCTTTAGAAGAGCAGGTATTTAATCATTTTTCTTTGGAATATTTTGTGAGCCATTACCTATGATAATAACTCCATCATATAAGTACCAGACATTTTTTGATGGGAAGCTGTATCCGCAATACAAGTACTTCATGTTAAAATGATTTTATATTAAAATGCTTAACAATGTGAAGAGATTTTACTAGATACAAGATTATAAGAAAATATCTTTTTCTAAACTTATTAATTAAGTTCTCTCTCATAAGAGACATTATTACGAAAATTGATTCTATATTTTGATTTAAACTCTTTTCATAGCTAATCAAT